>DASYAT010000153.1:0-1613 GCA_036501205.1 Streptosporangiaceae bacterium
CGTCCTGTGTGTCGGGCCGCTCACCGGCGCGGCGGCGGGAATGATGGACGGAGGCCTCAACACCGCGATCGCTCTCACCGGCCGGACACGACTGCTCAACCTGCTCCACGGCTTCTACGGCATCGGCACCGCCCTGGGACCGCTCGTGGTGACGGCAGCGATCCTGCTGGGATCGTGGCGACCTGCCTATCTCGTACTCGTCGCAATCGACCTGGCGGCGGCCGGCGCCTGGATCGCCTATCACCACAAGCTCCCACCGACGTCGCCCGCCGCCGACGCCGACATCGCGACCCACGATGCGAGCGGCAGCAGTTCGGCCGCCACCGCGGCGACGATCGAGCCGACCGTGGGCTGGTCCCGTCGCAGAGTCGCGTCGGTGCTGGTCGCGGGCCTGGCCGTGTTCTTCGTCTACACCGGCCTCGAGGTCAGTGCCGGACAGTGGGAGACCAGCTACCTGCGCGGCCATCTTGGCTTGTCCGCATCGGCCGCCGGGCTGGCGGCATTCGGCTACTGGGGCGCGCTGACGCTGGTGCGCATCTGTCTGGCTCTTCCCACAAAACCGATCTCCGCCCAGAGGGTCATCGGCGTGGGTCTGGTTATCAGCCTCGCGGCAGCGGCGCTCATCTGGTGGCAGCCCGACACGGCGGTGCCGGTGGCCGGCTTCGTGCTGCTCGGGGCTGCGCTCGCCGGCATGTTCCCTGCTCTGATCGCCGTCACACCGCAGCGAATCGGCGAAAGACGCGCCGCGCATGCCATCGCCTGGCAGGTCGGCGCCGCCGCCGGCGGCGGGTCCGCGATCTCAGCGGTGATCGGGCTCGCGATCAACGCGTCAGGCTTGGACGTCCTGGGACCGGCGCTGGTGGCGCTGGCTGCGCTGCTGCTGGCCGCAAACGTCACGCTCGGCCGGCTCGCGCCGATCCCGGCTTGAGTGGCTTCCGACTGAGAGCGGGCGACCGGAATCGAATCCGCCCCAGGCCGAGGCGGCGTCGAGAGATTTTTCCTCAAAGGCTCACCGACAAGCGCCCGGCTAAGCTGTAGACCACACTGCGGGCGAAGTGTTGTGGTTGCACAGAAGCCTTCCAAGCTTCGAGGGCGGGTTCAATTCCCGTCGCCCGCTCTCGCAGACTGTCTCTCGAGAAACCAGGATGGATCGCATCGGGTTCCGTTCACGCGCGGTCGGGCGCAGCCGGTTTGAGCGACTTCAGCCAGGCCGCAAATCGGTGAGCCGCCGGAGTGATCCGCCTCTCGCGGCCCGGGCTCCTACAATGTCCCGACCGAAGGGGAGTAGCACAATTGGTAGTGCACCGGTCTCCAAAACCGGGGGTTGCTGGTTCGTGTCCTGTCTCCCCTGCTTCGGTAGTTCCTGCAAAATAAGCGTGTTTTGGTCGACCGGCGCTCGGCCAACTCGTCTTGCCGTGAGGCTGGGGACGAATTCGCTTCGTTTGCGGCGACGCCGCTTGGGTCAGCCAACGCCGAGTCTGGATGGCAGTTGGGCGAGTCCGGGTTCGACCAGGTCACGCTGATCGCAGCTCGCCAGCGGGACACCGAGCCTGCGAGCTCCCGCCACATCGCCGGCCTCATAGGCGCTGAGTGCATGCGCTGCGGCCAGGCTG
>DASYAT010000154.1:0-28971 GCA_036501205.1 Streptosporangiaceae bacterium
CTGTCCGTCAAAGGCGACCAGGAAGGCATCGAGTGCCAGCGTCCCGCGCGATGACCAGCGCCGGTAGATGGTCGTCTTGCCGACGCTGGCCCGGGAGGCGACCTCTTCGATCGATAGCCCGCCGACCCCCTTGACCTCGAGGATCTCGGTGGCCGCGCGCAGGATCTCGCGATCGGCTTGCAAGCTGCGCGGCCGGCCGCGTCTGGGCCGGACCGATCTGGGCGGCCGGCGCTTCGCCACCAGGCCCTTGACGACCGGCGGAGGTTCGGCGAGTTCGACCGGAAGCATCTCGGTGAGTTCCACTGGAAGCATCTCGGCGAGCTCGGCCGGCAGCGTCTCGGTGACCGTCATCCAATGGACGGTGACCTCAGGCTCGTCGTCATCGGCGGCCAGACTTACTTCGGCGATTTCGAGGTCAGGCCCATCGTCGAGGCTGGGAACGTCAATCATCGAGAGTGCGGAGACCTCGGGCTCATCGACGGATACCTGGTCGTCAAGCACCCGGTCGTCAAACATCTCGTCGTCAAACACTGGGCCCGACTGGGCGATAGGCGCGTTTTCCTTAGACTGCGCCGGATCCCGTGGGCTCGCCATGCTCTACAGCCTACCTCAACCTTTAAAAAAACAGTTCGTATCGTATTATTGCCCGAAGCTATGCGAATAGGTGCAGCCACTGCTCGCAAGTCGGACTCAAAGTAAATCGCATAACGGTAGGCCACCGCACGGGTTGTCGATTACCGGGCCGGGCCAGTTCAACTGCCAACTGCGCTGAAGTCGAGATTAGCCGGACCGGCCTACCAGGAGTGGTAGGCCGGTCCGCCGGTTCGCTTGCCGTCAGCTGTCTGAGCTGGCACTCGATCCAGTCCGGCTCAACGACCGGGAATCGTCACCGGCGCTGCTGTCGTCGCCGGACTCCTTGACTGGCTTGTTCCGGCTCGCGATTCTGGACAAGGTGGCCATCGGCGTCCTGGAGGTCGAAGTCGTCGGCTTCCGCAGCTGAGCGGTGGACTCCGCATCGTCGTCGCTGAACGGAATCCGGTCGCGGTCGGCCAGCGGTTCGCGGACCGGAAGCGGCTCGACCGGTGTTGCCGGCAGGGCCCGGTCGGCCAGGCTGGCGTCGCGCACCGAGATCACGGACAGGCGGCCGAGCGCGATCGCGGCGATGCAGATGATCAGCGCGCCGAGTCCGGCAAAGAACCCGAGCTCCTCCAGAGCCCTGATGACGGGCCCGCCAACTGGAGTTCCTTGCGCCGGCGGCGTGTGCATCCACAGCTTGGCGACCACGTTGCCCAGCGCGAACCAACCACCGCCCACCACTGCCATCCAGGCGCCGAACATGGCCCAGGGCCGGAGCTGGCTCGCCAGCATCATCAGACCACCCACGACGACGATGGCCGCGGGGATGAATTCAAGCCAGATCCGTCCTGAAGTTACGGTCCACGCTCGATCGGGCGTATAGGCGAAGTGCAGCAGCGGGCCGATCAATGGTGCGAGGCCACCCCAAAGGCCAAGCAGGATGAGCAGCGCACCGCTGAAGGCACCACGGCTCCTTCGAACACGGAGCGTCCCAGCCATCTCAATCACTCCTTCGCAAACGTGATCCGGATATCGTGATCCGGAGCTAGTGCGCCGCAAGCTACCCGGACGGAGGGGAACTATGCGGATGCCGGCCGGTTGGGCGGTTGCCTAGGACAAGGTCGGCTGGTCAGGGACAAGGTACGGTGAGGCATGCACGGTTACAGCCAGGACAAAGACGCCTATTTGAAGCGCCTTCGCCGGATCGAGGGGCAAGTTCGCGGTCTGCAGCGGATGGTCGATGAGGACGTGTACTGCATCGATGTCCTGACTCAGGTAGCGGCGGTCACCAGGGCGCTCCAGTCGGTCGCCCTCGGACTACTCGAAGATCATCTCAGTCACTGCGTGACCGAAGCCGTCGCCCAGGGCGGACCGGAAGGCGAGGCGAAAGTAAGGGAAGCCGCCCAAGCGGTCTCCAGGCTCGTGAAGTCCTAGCGCCCATCCGCTCGCCCGTGAAGTCCTAACGCGTGACCGCTCGCTCGCGCCACCTCGCCAGCCCCGCACTTAACCCTCGCAGCCCCAAGCGGTCCCCCCGCAACCCTCGCAGCGGGAACTGTTAGTGAGTTGTACGAAAGAACGTGCTTGTCTTCACCATTTCCGGCGAATGGGATGCTCCGCGCTGGGTAGCTACGCCGGGCGGCGCTGCGCGGCGTCGGCAGCGCCGTTCTCGGCGCTCAGCGAGATCGGAGCAACCGACCTTGAACAAAAAACTCTCGATCAGCGTGTTCTTCCTGATCTACATCGTCGTCGGCATAATCATCGCCGTCAGCAAGCACTACATCACTATTGGTGTTCTAAAGGTAATTGGCTCAGCGCTTCTGGCAGTTTTCCTATGGTGGCTACTACTGCTCGGAGTGAATCTGCACCTGCATTAGCCTTACCAAGACGGCGGCGCAGCGACGCCAGTCTGGGCGTCGCGGCCGCCGGACCCAAGGGAGATACGCGCTCACATGCAGCTCGGACTACAAGTTCCTGACTTCAACTGGCCCAGCGGGCCGGCCAAGCTCGGCGCTGAACTCGCTACCGTCGCCCGCACCGCGGACGAGGCCGGATTCGAGTTCATCAGCGTGATGGACCACTTCTTCCAGATCAGGGTGGCTGGCCCGCCAGAAAACGACATGCTCGAGGCGTACACCACCCTGGGTTATCTAGCCGCGTGCACGTCGCGAGCGAAGCTGCTGACGTTGGTGACCGGCGCCATCTACCGACATCCAGGTGTGCTGGCCAAGATCGTGACCACGCTCGACGTCCTGTCCGGTGGCCGGGCCTGGCTCGGCATCGGCGCGGCCTGGAATGACGAGGAGTCGAAAGGTCTCGGCATTCCGTTCCCGCCCGTGGCCGAACGATTCGAACGCCTCGAAGAGACCCTGCAGATCTGCCTGCAGATGTGGAACGACGACGATTCCCCCTACCGCGGCCTGCACTACGAACTCGACCGGCCGCTCAATCACCCGCAGCCATTGTCGACGCCGCACCCGCCGATCATGATCGGCGGCGGTGGCGAGCGGAAGACGTTGCGTTTCGTCGCGCGCTACGCCCAGGCGACCAACCTGTTCCCCGGTCCCGACCTCGCGCACAAGCTGGACGTGCTCCGCGAGCACTGTGACGCCGAGGGCCGGGTCTACGACGAGATCCGCAAGTCCTGCTATTTCATCTTCGACCCAGGTACCAAGGGCGAGAACGTGAATCAGATGATCGACCAGCTCGGTGGGCTCGCCCAGATGGGCTTCGACACCGCGATCGGTGCCGTCGCCAACGTCTGGGATGTCACTCCGCTTGAGATTCTCGGTTCGCAGGTGATTCCGGCCGTGGCGGGCCTGTGACCAGCTAGCGGATCATCGGCTACGCAGCCGACCAGCCCGCCCAGCGGTTAACCAGGATCGCGACGACCGGACCGCCGGGCGGGCTCGTGACGTATTGGGGATAGCGAGCGGTGAGCAGGCTGATTGGCGTGGCCATCGCGAGCGGATCCTCGATGATGCTCGCCTGGCCGTCGGCCCGCACCCACCACAGTGCCGACCAGTCATCGGCGTAGTGGTCCGTCAGCACAGCGACGTTAGGGTTGGCCGCGATGTTCAGCAGTCGCTGCAAGTTGGTCGTCGACTTAGGCTTGTTGTCCACGGCGGAGTAGATCAACTCTCCGTCGACGACGAAGGTGCATGGGACGACGTGCGGTTGTCCCTGCGCGGATACCGTCGCCAGCCGGGCTACTCGCGCCGCCGCGAACCGCCGCCTGGCCTCATTGGCGGCCAGCCTCATGAGGGCGGCACCTGAGGCGGTGCCGAGGCGGCCTGGTCTGGCGGTGACCAGGTGGCGAGCTGGAAGTGCAAGCGGCAGATCACGACGTTAACGGTGCCCTTCTGGATAGCCCGGTCTAGTACGAAGCCCCGCTGATTGTGCAGTATCCGCTGCCACCGCCTGGTCGGCTGAACCTCGGGAATGAGCACCACGATCCGGTGATAGCGATCTTGCGATTCCAGATCGCTGAGGTAGTCGATGATCGGCGGGCCGAGCGAGCGTCGGTCAGTGTGCAGTGAGATGAGCGGCACGCCTGGATCCCATTCGTCCCACTGCTGCCTGAGCCTGGTGTCGGCCTCCTCGGCGTCGGGATCGGCGTAGGTGACCGTGATCGCGATGACCTCGTCACCCAGAGACAGCGCCGCCGAAACGCCTTCCTGGGTCAGCCGGGAGATCCCGCCGATCGGCACGACCACGAGGGATGCCCGGTCCTCTGGTTTGCCCGGCAGCTGGCCGAGTTCCAGCAGCGCGCCGATCCTCGAGTAGGTCGCATGGATACGGGAGAACATCAGCACGAGCAACGGCACCACGATGACGACTATCCAGGCGCCCTCAGTGAACTTGCTGATCAGCTCGACCGCGAGCGCCGCCAGTGTGAGCACAGCCCCTAGGCCGTTGATCGTGGCCCGCCAAGCCCAGCCCGAGCCGCGCTGTTCGTGCCAGTGCCTGACCATTCCGGTCTGGGACAGCGTGAATCCGACGAACACGCCGATCGCGAACAGCGGGACCAGCCGCTGCGTGTCTCCTCTGGACAGCACAAGCAAGATCGCAGCGAACGCCGCGAGCACGATCACGCCGTACCGGTGCACTTGCCGGTCGGCCCGCAGGAAGAACAGGTGCGGCAGGTAATTGTCCCTGGCCAGCAGCGAGGCGAGGACCGGCAGGCCGCCGAAGGAGGTGTTGGCGGCCAAGGCGAGCAGAGCGGTGGTGATCAGCTGGATGAAGTAGAACAAGAAGCCCTTGCCGACGCCTATTGCGGCCAGCTGGGCCAGTACGGTCTCCCTCGGATCTGGCGTGACGTGGTACTTCTTGATCAAGACGGCAAGGCCGATAAGCATCACGCCTAGCAGCGTTCCCAGCCAGGCCTCGGTGTTCTGGGCGTGCTTGACCCGCGGTTTACGAAACGAGGGCACCGCGTTGGCGATCGCCTCGATGCCGGTCAGCGCCGAGCAGCCGGATGCGAACGCGCGGAGCAGCAACAGCACGCCGACGGTCTCGGCCGCGTTCGGCAGATGCGATGGCGGGACCACCACCGGATGGCTGCGGAATAGGCCACTGAGTATGACCAGCGCGATCGCGGCGATGAAGAGCAGCGTCGGGATGATGAAGAGCCGTGCGGACTCGGCCACCCCCCACAAGTTGACCGCCGTGATCAGCGCGAGCACGAGCAGGCACAACGGCACGGTCGCGCCGAACAGGCTCGGAAACGCCGAGGTGAGCGCGGCGACCCCGGCTGAGACCCCGACGGCCGCGTTCAGCACGTAGTCGACGATCAGAGAGCCGGCCGCGATCAGGGCCGGCATCTTGCCCAGATGCCGGCTCGCGACCGCGTACGCCCCGCCGCCGTTCGGGAACGCCTCGATGACCTGGCGATAGGAGATCACCAGCACGGCGAGCAAGATCACGATCGCTGAGGTGACCGGCAGGGTATAGGACAGGCCGACCGTTCCCGCCGCGACGAGAACGACAACGATCGCCTCGGGCCCGTAGGCCACCGACGACAGCGCGTCCAGCGACAGGGCCGCGAGACCGGACAGCGTGGTGAGCCGATGCCGCTCTTCCTCATCGGGCTGACCGGTGTCTGGAGCCTGGGCGGTATCGCTTGAGATCACGAGAGTACATACAAGCATGGCCCGGTGGAGCGGCCGCAGCGACGCGACGCGGGGGACAGGCTCGCCCTTGGACGACACGCCGGTGATCGCCAATAGCGAGGAAAGGCGCACGGCGCACGGCATGATGAATTCGGCAGGCGGCCCGGAGCCCCATCTTCCCCACCCGCGACAAGCGAGTAATGCGGCAACAGTCGTGCCGGAGGCGCGCAAATGCAAACGATGCGCCGATGAGACTGATCCATACCTCGGACTGGCATCTGGGCCGGACGCTGCACGGCGCGGACCTGCTTGACGCCCAGGCGAGGTTCCTCGACTGGCTGCTGGCTGAGTCGATCAGGCACCAGGTGCACGCGGTTGTGGTGGCCGGTGACATCTACGACCGGGCGGTGCCGCCGGTCGACGCTGTCGTCGTACTCGACCAGGCGCTGCGCGGCTTTGCCGCGGCGGGCATTCCCGTGCTCTTGACCAGCGGCAACCACGATTCGGCGGTGCGGCTGGGATTCGGCTCGCGGCTCAGCGAACTAGCGGGCGTGCACTTGCGTACCGAGGTCGCCGACATCGCCCGGCCGGTGGTGGTCGCCGACGAGCACGGCGACGTAGCTATTTACGGCATCCCGTATCTGCTGCCCGACGCCGTGATGGCCGAGTTGAACGCCGAGCGCTCGCACGCTTCGGTGCTCGCCGCCGCGACCGCGCTGATCCGCGCGGACGCGGCCAGCCGCGGGATCGACCGCACGGTGGTCGCGGCCCATACCCTGGTCACCGGGGGAATGATTTGCGATTCAGAAAGAGACCTCAGGGTCGGAGGCGTAGCTGACTCACCGGCGTCGGTGTTCGCCGGCCTGAATTACGTCGCGCTCGGCCACCTGCATGGCCAGCAGAACGTCCAGCCGCCGAGCGGCACCGGTTGCGTCCGGTACAGCGGATCCCCGCTGGCCTTCTCGTTCTCCGAGCGTCATCACGCCAAGTCCGTGACGCTAGCCGAAATCGACGCGGCCGGTGCGGTGACCACGACCTTGCTGCCAGCGCCCGTGCCCAGGGTGCTCCGGCAGATGCAAGGCCGGCTTGAGGATTTGCTTGCCCGCGCTGATGACGGCCCGGCCGACGCCTGGGTCAAGGCGGTACTCACCGACACCGTCCGCCCGGCCGCGCCGATGGAGCGGCTCCGCGAGAAATGGCCGCACACGCTGGTACTTGAGTTCGCCCCGGAAGGCGAGCTGTCGACCCCGGCCGGTGATCTGCGGAAGCTTGCGCAGACGGCCGATCCGGTCGAGATCTGCGCGATGTTCGTCGAGTTCACCAGCGGCGGGCGGCCAGACGACGAGCATCGAGCCGTGCTGGCCGAAGTAGTCGAGACCGTGCAGCACGCCGACGCTCTTGACACCGGCTCCCTGCTGACCCCGGTGCCTCTGGCTGACGACTCTGGGGTTGACGAGCCCGTGGCCAACGAAACCGTGCTCGATGGATCGGGTCAGCGAGCGGCCTGAATGCGGCTGCACAGCCTCGAGCTTCAGGCGTTCGGCCCGTACGCGACGCTGCAGCGAATCGACTTTGACCGGCTGGCCGGCGGCGGGCTGTTCCTGCTTGAAGGTCCGACCGGCGCCGGAAAGACCACGATTCTGGACGCGATCACGTTCGCGCTCTACGGCGGGCTCGCCGGGCAGGACTCGGCCGCCGACCGCCTGCATTCCGACTTCGCCGACCCCGAGACCGAGCCGATGGTGCGGTTGGAGTTCTCGATCGCAGGGGTGCGCTACCTGATCACCCGGGTGCCAGAACACCAGCGGCTTAAGCGGCGCGGGCACGGCTATACGACGGAGCCGATGCGGGTCCATCTTCAGCGTCAGCAAGGTTGTCGGTGGGTCAGCGTATCGTCGAATAAGGCTGAGGTCGGCGATCTGGCCACCACGGTCGTCGGGCTCAACCTGGCGCAGTTCACGCAGGTGATGTTGCTGCCGCAGGGCGAGTTCGCGCGGTTCCTGCGGTCCGACGACGACACCAGGCGCGCGCTGCTGACGAAGTTGTTCGGCACCCAGTTGTACGACAAGGTCACCGCCGAACTCGACCGGTTGCGAGCGGACGCGCTGCGGGCCCGGCAGCACGCCGATGCGGAGGTCGCGACAGCGGTTTCGGCGGCAGCCGAGGCCGCTGGGCTTGACGTGGACTCGCGAGCCGAACTGATCGTGATGGCTGTGGCCGACCGGGCGGTTCGGTTTAAGCAGGAGAGCGATGAGCTGGCCGGGCGGATCGCGGTTACCGGCAGTGCGCTTGAACTGGCGGCAGAGGAGGTGGTACGCGCCGAGGTCGCCGAGGAAGAGGCGACCGATCGCGCCGCGCGCACGGCGCGCCTGCGGACCGCGTTGATCCGGCTGGCCGGGCATGAGGCCGATCGCGAGGAGTACGAGATGAGGGCGGCCGCGCTCGACTCAGCCCGTCGAGCCGAACCGGTCCGCCCCCTACTGACCGCCCTGACCGACGCCCAAACGGAGGTTGTTAAGGCCCGCCACGAACTGCGCATCCGCCTGCCCGCCGCAGCTCAAGCGTTCATCGACGCGGGTGGCGCGGGTTCTGGTCGGGCCTCCGCCGTTGCCCAGGCCATTGGTGGTGCGGGTGGCGGTGCAGGGCCTGGTGGTTCTTCGGCTGTCGGGTTCGACGCGGGCGCTGGGGCGGTGTCTGGTGATTCTGCGGTCGGGTTCGACGCGGGTGGTGGCGCGGGGTCTGGTTCTTCTGCTGGCGCTGGCATTGACGTCGATGGTGCGGGTGGTGACGGGGGTGCGCGGTATGGGGGTTTGGGGGCGCTGGCAGAGGCGGGCGTTGACAGCGGGCGGGTTAGGGCGGCCGGGAAACGGGCGGCCGGCTGGGCCGAGGCTGGGCAGCGGGAGGCGGCCAGCCTTGAGCAATTCTTTCTCGCTGAATCCAGGCTTTTTGATCTTGAAGGTGAGGTTGCCGAGCTTCGACTAGCCGCTGGGGCGGCGGCCCGCGAGGTTGAGGGGCTGGAGTCGGGGCGGCGGGAGTTGCCTGGCCGGATTGAGGCGGCGCAGGCGGATCTGGTGCGGGCGCGGGAGGTTGCCGCCGGGGTGCAGGCGGCTAGGCGGGAGCTGGCCGAGCTGGCGCGGGTGGGCGAGGCGGCGCGCGAACTGGCGGAGCGGGCGCCGAGGCTTGCGGAGCGGGCGGCGGCGCTCACGGCTGCGATCGAGGCGCACCAGCAGGCTGTCGATGAGCATCAGGCGGCGATGGACGAGCGGCTGGCCGGGATCGCGGCCGAGCTGGCGGCCGGTCTGGAAAGCGGGGGCGCCTGTCCGGTCTGCGGGTCGGCCAGTCATCCGGATCCGGCGATGGCGGGGGCCGAGTCGGTCACAGCAGAGACCGTCGCGAGGGCTCGCCGCCTGCGGGACAAGGCCGCGCAGGCTCGGGAGCGAGCCGAGCGCGAGCACGCCGAGCTTAATCACGAGCTGGCTGGGCTTGCTGCCTTGGCTGGCGGGCGTGAACTGGACGAACTCGCGGACGAGGAGGCAGCACTCGTCGAACGGGTCGCGGCCGCCGAGTCGGCTTTGGCTGAGGTCGGCGGGCTGGAAGCGGAGCTCGCAGGGTTGCGGACCGGGCTGGAGCAGCTGGGCGAGCAACTGGTGGACGCGGCCGGTCGACGAGCCCGGGCTGAGGCGCAGTGGCGGCTGGGTGAGTCGGAGCTGGCTGAGTTGCGGGGGAAGCTGGAGCTGGCGGCTCGGCCGTTTGCCTGCGTAGCGGACAAACACGCGGCCGTGCAGCGAGCCGTGCGGGCCGATCAAGCGCTAGCGGCGGCGTTCGAGGTGCTGGCGGCGATGCTGGACGCGGAGAATCGAGCGCGACGGCGGGCCGAGGATGAGGCGCTGGCGAGTGGGTTTGGTGCCGGCGGGCTTAGCGGCGAGGGCCGGTCGGGCGGCGGCGGGCTTGGCGGCGAGGGCCGGTCGGGCGGCGGCGGGCTTGGCGGTGGCGGTGACGGGATGCTGCCGTTTGATCTGGGGGAGGGCGCGGCAGCGCTTGAGGCGGCTCGTTCGGCGGTGCGGGCTCCTGACGAGCAGGCCCGGCTGGGCCGGCAGGTGACGGCTTGGACGACCACGCTTGCCGAGCTTCGGTCGGCGGCTAACGCATCGGACCTAGCCGATCTTGATCCGGAATTGGCCGATGAGACGCGGGCGGCGGCGCAGCGAGCGGTCGTGGCGCTCGATCGGGCCCGTCACGCTGAGCAGGAAGCCAGGTCAGCCCGGGATTCGCAGCTGATGAGGGCCGACCGGCTGCGGGAACGGCTGGCCGAGGTCAGCGAGGCCGAGGCCGGGCTGGAGGCGCTGGCTGCTTCGACCGCGCCGGTGATCTACCTGGCCGGGCTGGCCAAGGGGGTGGACGGGCACCGTCGAGTCGCGCTCACCACCTATGTGCTGCGGCACTGGTTCGAGCAGGTCGTCGCGGCGGCCAACATCAGGCTGACCGTCATGTCGTCGGGCCGGTACGAACTGAGGCGATCCGATGAGGGCGAGTCGAAGCGGCAGCGGGTCGGGCTGACGCTGTCGGTAATCGACCGGTACACGGGGGAGGAGCGCAGCCCGAGGTCGCTATCGGGCGGCGAGGCGTTCTATACCTCCCTGGCGCTGGCGCTTGGGCTCGCCGACGTGGTCAGGGCCGAGGCCGGGGGAGTCGATCTGGAGACCCTGTTCATTGATGAGGGGTTCGGCTCGCTGGATGAGCAGACCCTGGATCAAGTACTTGGCGTCATCGACGAATTGCGGGACCGCGGGCGGGCAGTGGGCATCGTGAGTCATGTCGCCGACCTGAAGGAGCGGGTCACCGAGCGGCTTGAGGTCCGGCGGCTTCCTGACGGCTCTTCGACAGCGAGGGTGGTGGCATGACGGCGCACATCGAGAGTGGGCAAATCGGGACCGAGGACGTCGTGATCGAGCAGGCCGAGACCGACCTGCTGGCGATCGCAGAGCCAGCCGAGCACCATACAGCCGTTGTGACCGGGGCCAATCACGGGATCGGGGCGGCCACGGCGCTCGCGCTGGCTAAGGCGGGCTGCTCGGTGCTGTGCACTTATCTGCGAGTGGTCGATGAGGCCGACCCAGGGATGCCGCCCGCCTACCGGGCCAACCGGATCGGCAACTGCGACGCGGTGCTGGCCGAGATCGTCGGTACGGGCGGGATCGCGGTGGCAGCGGAGGCCGACCTGACCGATCCGGCCGCCCCGGCGATGCTGTTTGACCTGGCCGAGGAGCGGATCGGGCCGGTCGACATCCTGATCAACAATGCGACCGGATGGGTGCAGGACACCTTCGCGCCGGCCGAGGCGGACCATCTGGGGCGCCGGTTGCAGCCGGTGACCGAGGCGGCCTGGCGGCAGCAGTTCGGTGTCGACGCCATGGGTGCGGCGCTGCTGATCGGCGAGTGCGCGCGCAGGCATATCGCGCGGGGCGGTACCTGGGGGCGGATCGTCGGGCTGACCTCCGGCGGGGAGTTGGGGTTTCCGCAGGAGGCGTCCTATGGTGCCGCCAAGGCGGCGCAGGTCAACTACACGATGACCGCGGCGCTCGAACTGGCCGAGTTCGGAATCACCGCGAACATGGTGCATCCGCCGGTCACCGACACCGGCTGGGTCACCGATGCCGTGCGCGAGCTGGTTGCGGGCAGTCAGACGCTGTTCCATGTGGCCAGCCCCGAGCAGGTGGCCGAGGTCATCGCGTTCCTGGCCTCGGACGCGGCGGGATTGATTACCGGCAACGTGATCCGGATGCGGTAGCGCGCACCTGCACACCGGCAGCCCGACCTGAGTGACCGGGGCTAGGACGCGTGCGGGTCAGCGATGTTGTGAAGCTCGCGAGATCGACGGCATCGTCGGCCCGCGGGTGCTGCTAGAGGTGCGCGTGCGGGTCAACAATGTCGTCGGGTTTGGGAGATTAGGACGCGCACGGGTCAACGATGTCGCGCCAGTGGCTGCTGCTGCGCTGGCTGCCAGGTGGCCGGTAAGGTGCTTGGGTGCTGTCACTCGTGCTGCCCAAGGGATCCCTCGAACGAGCCACACTCGACCTTTTCGACGCCGCCGACTTGACCGTGCGGCGCGCTTCTGACCGCGACTATCATGCGTCCATTTCGGATCCGCGGATCGATAAGGTGCGGTTCTTGCGGCCGCAGGAGATCCCTTCTTACGTGGCCGAGGGGCTATTCGATTTCGGCATTACCGGCCGGGACTGGATCACCGAGACCGGCGCCGATGTCGCCTCGCTGGGGGAGTTGGCTTACTCCAAGGCGACCGCCGATCCGGTCCGGGTCGTGCTGGCGGTGCCGATCAGTTCGGGCTGGGACTCCGTCGCCGACCTGCCCGCCGGGATCAGGATCTCGACCGAGTTTCCCGCCTTGACCAGGCGATTCCTGGCCGAGCACGGGATCGTGGCTTCGGTGACCCCGTCCTACGGTGCGACCGAGGCGAAGGTGCCCGACATCGTGGACGCGATCGTCGACCTCACCGAGACCGGCTCGTCGCTGCGCCGCAACGGACTGAAGATCGTGCACACGCTGCTGACCAGCTACACCGAGCTGATCGCGAACCACGACTCCTACGGCGACCCGGAGAAGAAGGCCGCGATGGAGGACGTGGCGCTGCTGCTGCGCGGGGCGATCATGGCCAGGCGCAACGTGCTCGTGAAGCTGAACGTATCGGCCGCCGAACTCGATGCCGTCACCGACATGCTGCCCGCCATGTCCTCACCGACCATCACCTCGCTGGCCCGCGGTGACATGCACGCCGTCGAAGCCGTGGTGCCCAAGCAGGGCGTCAACACGCTGATTCCGGCCCTGCGCGCGGCCGGCGCCCGCGACATCCTGGAAATCCCCATCTCCAAGATCATCGAGTAACCCTGCACCGCTCTGGCCGCGCCCGTGCTTCGGTGGCTTTATGTCGCGTGTTCAGCCGACGCGAAGGAATTCGTCGACGAAGTCTGCCATCAGGGTGAGTCGCCCCCCGAACGCCGCCCAGGGCGCCGGATTTGGGCACTAAGCCCAGCCGCTGCCAGGGCAGTCCGCTCCCGGGAGCGGTGCACTTACCATCCGTTGCCGACGACTTCCCATCCGTTGCGGCGACTTACCCTGCATTACCCTCGTAATTCTGCCCGGAATGACCGTTATGTGGCAGGGAAACGAATGGGAAGTGACGCTAACGGATGGGAAGTGCGATCCAATGAATGGGAAGTCACTCTCACCGCACTGCCCATTCTGGGTGAACCCGCGACGACGCCTGATCTTCGCCAGTCGCCAGGCGCGCAATGGCATGGCTCCGCGATGCGGGGTTGGTCGAGACGCTGCCAGGACGCGGTACCTACGTCCTGTAGCGCTCGTGAACAAATCTGCCGACGATCGCACTTGAGTCCGCGGCGCGGTAATGGCTCTGCGTTTGCTGCTTCTGGGCCGGATTCCTCGGTGCGCTATGGCTTGGTGATTGAGCCTGGCGGGGGGATCTGGCCTGGGCCGTCCTTATCGCACTTGGCGGCCTTGAACGGGTGGGTGGTGAGGAGTGGCTTGGCCAGGACCGGGGGCTTTTCGAACGCGGGCTTATTCAGGTCGAGCATGTCCAGCATCGCGTTGGCGTTGGCGTCCCTGAACGTCATCGCCGGCAGGTTCCACTTGGCCTCGACCAGCGCGCAGATGCTGGCGTGGTCGAATACCTGGTGCGAGACGTAGTTCGCCCGGGCCCACGGGGAGACCACCGCGGTCGGGACCCGGAAGCCGTACCTGGTGAAGCCCTCGTACTTGGACTGGCCCTTCGGCACCCTCGGCGCGATGCTGTCCGGTGCGATCGCCCTGGGCGGCTTGACATGGTCGTAGTAGCCGCCGTGCTCGTCGTAGGTCCAGACCAGCAGGGTCTTGTGCCAGGCCGGGCCGGACATGACGGCGTTGATCACCTCGGCCGCGAACTGCTCGCCGACCGCGATGTTCTGCGGGTTCTCCTCGGACTGGTGATCGTAGTTGGGCTCGACCAGGGAGAAGTTCGGCAGCTTTCCTGCCTTGCAGTCGGTGAAGAAATTCTTGATTTTGACGATCTTCTTACCCGCGTTCTTCTCGAAGAGCGGCAGGTACAACGCGGTGCTCGACAAAGACGAGTAGTAGGCCTTCCAGGACAGTCCTTGATGGTCGAGGCGGTCGAAGATCGTGCCGTTCTTCGGGTACTCGTTGATCATCTCGATGTCGTCGTTGACCATGCCCATGGAGGTCGCCGACATCAGGAACCGGCGGTTGGGGTCGGTCTGGCCGAGCAGCGAGCAGAAGTACCGGTCCGCGATCGGGAACTGCTTGGCCAGCGAGTAGTAGAACGGCTGGTCGGCCCACTGCCAGTAGCCCATCGAGGTCGCGCCGCTGCCCGACTTCACGAAGCCGTCGAGCCGGCCGGACGCGAACTGGACGTGGCTGTTCTTCCAGTCCTGCGATGGTGAGTGGTTCTGGCAGGTGGTCGGCATCCGGAACGCGTGCTGCAGGTCACCGTTGGCATACGGGTTGGTCGCGTTGGGCTTGCCGTCCTTGCCGATGGCGAAGCCATCGGCACCGGGCCGGTTCAGCAGGCCGAGCTTGTTGTCGTAGGAGTGGTTCTCCATCATCAGCACGACGATGTGCTCGATCTTCGGGATCGTGTCGGTCCCGGCCTTGAGATTCGGGTAGGGCAGCGACCCTGGCTTGCGCAGGTTCCCTTTGAGCGGAGCCGGCAGCGGTCCGGTGGCCGTGCTCGCCCGCCAGCCGCCGACCCCTACTGCCGCACCAGCGATCAGGCCTGCCTTTAGCAGCCCGCGCCTGCTCGTCCTGGCGTCGTCACTGACGGGAACGTCGGGCTGATCCTGATCGGCCACTGGTGCCTCCGATGGGGGAGCGAACCTTGCCTTCTGGATAGAAGCATGACGAGCGAGAACCGGAATGTATAGGACATAAATATGAAACCTTTGCGCCATTCCGGTTGCTGAGGCCCGTCGGGCGATCAGCGCGGCCCATGACCTTACGGCTAGGCTTGCTTGGTGCTTAACAGGGTTGATCTGCGGGGCCGGCCTGTCGCCACGCTGGAAAGCCGCTGGCTGGCGGGAGTTCTTCCGCGCGCTGAACTTGATGTTGCCGCAGCCGTCGAGGCGGTCAGGCCGGTGTGCGAGGACGTACGCGAGCGCGGCGCGGCGGCGGTACGCGACTACACGGTCAGGTTCGACGGGGTTGACCGGCCAAGCACGGTCGTGCCGCGTGAGGTGCTGGCGGCCGCGCTCGCCGAACTCGATCCGGCGGTGGCGGAGGCGCTGCGCACGGCGGCCGACCGGGCCAGGCGGGTGCATGAGGCTCAGGTCCCGGCCGAGACCGTGACCCAGGTGGCCGACGGCAGCTCGGTTACCGAGCGCTACCTGCCGGTCCGGCGGGCGGGCGTGTACGTGCCTGGCGGCCTGGTCGCCTATCCGTCCTCCGTCGTCATGAACGTGATCCCGGCTCAGGTGGCCGGGGTCAGCGAGATCGCGGTGGCCTCGCCGCCGCAGGCGGAGTACGGCGGGCAGCCGCACCCGGCCGTGCTGGCCGCCTGCGAACTGCTCGGGATCACCGAGGTGCACGCGGCCGGCGGCTCGCAGGCGATCGCGATGCTCGGCTACGGCACGGCCGACTGCGCCCCGGTGGACACCATCACCGGCCCCGGCAACATTTACGTCGCGGCGGCCAAGCGCCTGCTCCGCGGCGTCGTCAGCACCGAGGCCGAGGCCGGGCCGACCGAGGTCGCCATCGTGGCCGACGCCGACGCCGACGCCAGGTTCATCGCGGCCGACCTGATCGCTCAGGCCGAGCACGACTCGCTGGCAGCCTGTCTGTTCGTGAGCACCGACGCCGCGCTGGCCGACCGGGTCGACGCCGAGCTGGAAATCCAGATCGCGACCGCCCGGCACGCCGACCGGATCAAGGAGGCGCTCAGCGGCCAGTCGGGCTGCGTGCTCGTGGACGATCTCGACGACGCTCTGGCCGTCGCCGATGCCTGGGCGCCCGAGCACCTGGAGATTCAGGCGGCCGACGCTGAAGGCCTGGCGCTTCGCGTCCGCAACGCGGGTGCGATCTTCGTCGGCCCGTACGCGCCGGTCTCGCTCGGGGATTATCTGGCCGGCTCGAACCATGTCCTGCCGACCGGCGGCACGGCCAGGCATACCGCGGGCCTGTCGGTACTGGCGTTCCTGCGCGGCATCCACGTCGTGAACTGCACGAAGGAAGCGCTCGCCGAGGTCGCCCCGTACATCGACGCGCTCGGCGGCGCCGAGGACCTGGCCGCGCACGTGAACGCGGTCAGGATCAGGGGCACGGGCGGCGGCACGAGCGCCGGGGCGGCGACCAACGCACATGCTGTGTTTGCTGACACAGAGGAGACAGACCAGTTGGTAGTGGCAAACGAGGTACTAAGCGACGAACCGCCGCTTCGCGATGACCTGCGCGGCCGCACCCCTTACGGCGCCCCTCAGGTCGAGGCCAGCGCCAGGCTCAACACCAACGAGAACCCCTACCCGCCGTCCCCGCGACTGGTCCGCGCCATCGCCGACGCGGTGGCCGCAGAGGCGGCCGGGCTCAACCGGTACCCGGACCGGGACGCGATCGCCTTGCGCGGCGATCTGGCCGCCTACCTCGGCCACGGCCTGACCGTCGGCCAGGTCTGGGCCGCGAACGGGTCGAACGAGGTCATCCAGCAGATCTTCCAGGCGTACGGCGGTCCTGGCCGCAGCGCGCTCGGTTTCGAGCCGTCGTACTCGATGCACTCGATCATCGCCAAGACGGCCAGCACCGAGTGGATCGGGACGCCGCGAGCCGAGGACTTCGGCGTCGACGCCGACCGGGCGCTGGCGGCGATCAGCCGGTACCAGCCCGACCTGGTGTTCCTGACTTCGCCGAACAACCCGACCGGCACGGCCATGTCGCTGGACGTGATCGACCAGGTGTGCCAGGCCGCCCCCGGAATCGTCGTCATAGACGAGGCCTACGCCGAGTTCGCGCGGGACCCGGCCGGCACCGCGCTCACGTTGCTGCCGAAGTACTCGAGGCTCATCGTGACCAGGACCATGTCCAAGGCGTTCGCGCTGGCGGGAGGCCGGATCGGCTACCTCGCGGCCGACCGCCGGATCGTCGACGGGCTGCAGATCGTCCGGCTGCCCTACCACCTGTCCTCGCTGACCCAGGTGGTCGGCCGGGTGGCGCTCGCGCACAGCGCCGAGCTGCTCGCGAACGTCGCGGCCATCAGCGCCGACCGCGATGACCTCGTTACCTGGTTCAGGGACCACAAGTTCGAGGTAGCTGAGTCCGACACCAACTTCGTGCTGTTCGGCCTGTTCGAGGGCCGGCACGCGGTCTGGCAGGCATTGCTCGACCGCGGCGTCCTGGTCAGAGAGGTCGGCCCGCCGGGCTGGCTCCGGGTCAGCATCGGCACGCCGGAGGAGAACGAGCAGTTCAAGCAGGCCCTGCTGGCGGTACTGGCATGAGCAGCGGGGCCGGTGACCGGACGGCGCTGGTGCGGCGCGCGACCAAGGAGTCCAGGGTCGAGGTCGAACTGAACCTGGACGGCACCGGGGCCAACGACGTGAGGACGGGCGTGCCGTTCTTCGACCACATGCTGAGCCAGCTCGGCAAGCACGGCTGCATCGACCTGCGGGTCAGGGCCGAAGGCGACATCGAGGTCGACGCGCATCACACCGTAGAGGACACCGCGATCACGCTCGGCGAGGCGCTGCGCCAGGCGCTGGGCAACAAGGCCGGGATCTACCGGTTCGGCGACGCCCTGATCCCGCTCGACGAGACGCTGGTCAGGGCCGTGGTCGACCTGGCCGGCCGCCCGTACGTCGTGCACGAGGAGCCGGACCGGATGCCGCCGATGATCGGCACCTACGACACGACGCTGACCAGGCACTTCTTCGAGACGCTCGGGGCGACGGCGGCGATGTGCATCCATGTCAGCGTGCTGACCGGGCGCAACCCGCATCACATCGTCGAGGCCCAGTTCAAGGCTTTCGCCCGGGCCCTGCGCGCCGCCGCCTCGCCTGACCCGCGCCGTCCTGATATCCCGAGCACCAAGGGCGTGCTGTGAGCAAGTCGGCTCCGCTACCTGATGGGGGACGATCACCTTCGAACCCCAGAAGAGCGCCGAGAGTCGTCGTGCTCGACTACGGCTCTGGCAACCTGCGCTCGGCCAGCCGGGCGCTGCAGCGGGTCGGCGCGGACACCGAGGTGACCGCTGACGCCGACGCGGCGCTGGCCGCCGATGGCCTGGTCGTCCCCGGCGTCGGCGCGTTCGCTGCCTGCATGGCCGGGCTCCGCGAGGTGCGCGGTGAGGAGATCATCGCCAAGCGGCTGGCCGGCGGACGGCCGGTGCTCGGCATCTGCGTCGGCATGCAGATCTTGTTCGGCCGCGGGCTTGAGCACGGCGAAGTCACAGCCGGCTGCGGCGCCTGGCCGGGCGACGTGGTGCGGCTTGAGGCGCCAGTCGTGCCGCATATGGGCTGGAACACCGTCCAGGCCCCGGCCGGGAGTCGGTTTTTCGCGGGGATTGACCCCGGCGAGCGGTTCTACTTCGTGCACTCCTACGCGGCCACCGATCCCATCGACGGGACGCTGGTTACCTGGGCTACGCACGGGCAGCGGTTTGTCGCGGCGGTTGAGGATGGGCCGCTGTGGGCCGCGCAGTTCCATCCCGAGAAGTCCGGCGACGCCGGCGCCGCACTGCTGACCAACTGGCTGGAGGCCATCAGTTGAGCCCGCACCTGACCTTGCTGCCCGCGGTTGACGTAGCCGACGGGCAGGCCGTCCGGCTGGTCCAGGGCGCCGCGGGAACGGAGACTTCGTACGGCGACCCGCTTGACGCCGCGCTGGCGTGGCAGCGGGCGGGCGCGGAATTTATTCACCTGGTCGACCTCGACGCGGCTTTTGGGCGGGGGAATAACGCAACCTTGCTCGCTGGTGTGGTGGCCAAGCTGGATGTAGCGGTCGAACTGTCCGGTGGCATCCGCGATGACGAGACCTTGGAACGAGCGCTGGCGACCGGCTGCCAGCGGGTCATCATCGGCACCGCCGCGCTCGAGCGGCCGGACTGGGTCAGCAAGATCATCACCGAGCACGGCGACAAGATCATGGTGGGCCTCGATGTGCGCGGCACCAGGCTGGCTGCCAGGGGCTGGACGCAGCTCGGCGGCGAACTTCTCGACGTGCTCGCCCGGCTGGAAGCCGACGGCTGCCATGGATACGTGGTTACCGACGTGACCAGGGACGGCACGCTGACCGGGCCCAACCTCGACCTGCTCAAGCAGGTGTGCGCGCTGACCGAGCGGCCGGTGATCGCCAGCGGCGGCGTGTCGTCGCTCGATGACCTGCGGGCGATCGCCACCCTGGTGCCGACCGGTGTAACCGGCGCGATCGTCGGCAAGGCGCTGTACGCGCGGGTGTTCACGCTCGAAGAGGCGATCGAGGCGGTGCGCGGGTGACCGCGTCCGGTGTTGCCGCTGACTTGACGGTGGCTGTCCGTGTCATCCCGTGCCTGGATGTTGACGCCGGGCGGGTCGTTAAGGGCATCAACTTCCGCGAATTGCGCGATGCGGGCGATCCGGTCGAACTGGCCGCCGCTTACGACGCGGACGGTGCGGACGAGCTGGTGTTTCTCGACATCACGGCGTCGAGCGATCACCGCCAGACGCTGCAAGGGGTGCTCGAGCGGACCGCCGACCAGGTCTTTATCCCCCTGACCGTGGGCGGCGGAGTTCGGTCGGTGACCGATATCGACCGGCTGCTGCGGGCGGGTGCGGACAAGGTCGCGATCAACACCGCCGCGATCGCGAGGCCCGAGCTGATCAGCGAGACCAGCGCCCGGTTCGGCGCCCAGTGCATCGTCGTGTCGGTGGACGCGAGACGAACCGAGTCGACGAGCGGGGTCGAATTCGAGGTCACCACCCACGGCGGACGCCGCGGTACCGGCATTGACGCGATCGGCTGGGCGGCCAGGGCGGCCGAGCTCGGGGCCGGCGAGATCTTGCTGAACTCTATGGACGCCGACGGCACGAAGGCCGGTTTCGACTTGTCGATGATCAAGGCGGTGCGAGCGGTGGTCGATGTGCCGGTGGTCGCCAGCGGGGGCGCCGGCCGGCTCGGGGACTTCGCTCCGGCCGTTGAGGCCGGCGCCGACGCCGTGCTCGCGGCGAGTTTGTTCCATTTCGGGGAAGTAGCGATCGGCGCGGTGAAACAGACTTTGCGGGCCGCGGGCTACCCGGTCCGCCTGACCGGTCGGGGAGATTCATGACCACGCAGCGGCGCGGTGAAGTCCGCGGACTGCCGTCCGAGGACCTCACCGCCAGTGTTAGCCAACTCAGTGATCTCGATCCGGAGATCGTGGCCAGGCTTAAGCGGGACGCGGCCGGACTGTTCGCCGCTATCGCGCAGCAGTACGACACCGGCGAGGTGCTGATGCTCGGCTGGATGAACGATGAGGCCCTGCACCGGACGCTCACCACCGGCCGGTGCACCTACTGGTCGCGCAGCCGGGCCGACTTCTGGGTCAAGGGCGAGACGTCCGGTCATGTCCAGGTCGTGAAATCGGTGGCGCTCGACTGCGACGGCGACGCCGTGCTCGTCAAGGTCGATCAGACCGATGGTGCGTGCCACACCGGCGACCGGACCTGTTTCGACGCCGATGTCCTGCTTGAGGGGTGCTAGCTACTTCACGGCAGCTACACAGATTGCTCATCGGGTCTGCATGTGCGCGGGCAGGGTGGGGACATGACGTTCTCCTCGACGCCCGCGTCCCAGGCCGCCGCGCTCAGGTTCTGGCGGCGCCGCGGGGCTGGATAGGAGATGGCCAAGCCAGTAATCTTCGGCATCGGCAAACTCGGGCTACGGCTTGCTCTTGCCTTCCTCGGGGTCGCGCTGACGGCGATCATCGTGCTCTCGGCGCTGACCGAGATCGGCATCGGGCACGACATCAACCACCTGGCCAATAAGCAGGAACGATCGCTTACCCGGTCGTTCGCCGTGGCTTCCGCAGCGTTGTACAGCAAGGCGGGCTGGAAGAACGCCGACCTCATGCCGGTCTTTGAACTGGTCGACAACGAGGGTGCCGAAGCTCAGATCACGGACATGCGCGGTGTCGTCATCCAGTCAACGTCCGGCTATGGCGACGCGCGATCCGATGATCAGTTCGCCGCACCGGTCCGGGTTCACGGCCACGTCGTCGGGGTCGTGACCGTCAAGTTCAACGACCGCGGTCTGGGTGCGGTGGTCAGGCAGTTCGAAGAGCAGCGGCTCACGTCAAGCCTCGGAGCGGCCGGGATCGTCGCCCTGATCGCACTGGCCGTGTCGCTGATCATCTCCCGGCAGATCACCTTGCCGCTGGAGCGGGTCCTGGCCGCGATCAGGGCCCGCGGCCAGGGTTACCGTTCGATGCGCATCTCCCAGGCCAAGGGTGCGGGCGTGGTTCAGGAGCTGTCGCTCGCGATCAACGAGTCCAGCGATGCCATCGACCAGCGTGACCGGCTTCAGAAGAATCTGGTCGCCAATATCGCGCATGAGCTTCGTACTCCAGTCGCGGTCTTGCAGGCGAGCCACGAGGCGATGCTTGACGGCGTGACCGCGCCGACCGACGAGAACCTGTGGTCGCTCCGAGACGAGGTGCTGCGGCTGGCCAGGATGATCGATGACCTGCAGCGGCTGGCCGCGGCCGAGTCCGCCGCTCTGCAGCTCAGGCTCGAAGCATCCGACCTCGCCGAGGTGGCGGCAGACGCCGCGGCTAGCCTGGCGGACTCATTCGGTGCCGCTGGGATCAGCCTGACCAAAAAGCTCCGCCCGGTCTGGGTGTTGTGCGATCAGGACCGGATGCGCGAGATAGTCGTCAACCTGCTCACCAACGCGCTGAAATTCACCCCGGCGGACGGCCAGGTCGTGCTGGAGACCGGGGCGGCCGGGCATGGTCTGGCCAGGCTCCGGGTGAGCGACACCGGCATCGGCATCTCGCCCGAGGAGCTGCCGAGGGTCGCTGAACGGTTCTTCCGCGGCCAGCGTTCCTCGGCCATGGCCACCGGCAGCGGGATCGGACTGACGATCGTCGTCGAGCTGATCCATGCCCAGCGCGGCAACTTCGATATCGCCAGTGAGCCTGGCCAGGGGACCACTGCCTCGATCACGATGCCCGCGATGAAGGCCACAGAACGCCGGACGAAGCGGGCCGCGCCGTCGCGCGCCGTCGACCCGCCAGCGGAACAGCACGGTTCGGCTGCATCAGTCCGGTTAGCCGTGGGCATGATCACTTGTGCTGGACGGCCACGGGGGGACGTCGGTAACGATGGCGGCGACAGTACTGCTCGTGGAAGACGAGCGCAAACTTCGGGATCTAGTCAGGTCCTATCTTGAGCGTGCCGGGTTCGCCGTGCTTTCTACGGATTCGGGCGCCGAGGCGATCAACGTCGCGGCAACGGCCAGGCCTGACTTGATAGTGCTGGACTTGGGTCTGCCCGACGTGCCCGGGGAGGCAGTCGCCAGGGAGGTGCAGGCGATCAGCCCGGCTCCGATTCTGATGCTGACGGCGAAGAGCCTTGAGCAGGACCGGATCGCCGGGCTTGAGCTTGGCGCTGACGATTACGTGACGAAACCGTTCAGCCCGCGCGAACTGGTGCTCAGGGTCCAGGCCATCCTGCGGCGCAATGCCTCGGCGGCGACCGACCATACGGTCAGCCAGTTCGGTGACGGCGTCCTGGTCATCGACGAGCCGCGCAGAGTCGTCCACGTGAAGGGCGAGCAGATGGAACTTACCCCGACAGAGTGGGGCATCCTGGTGGCGCTCGCGACCGTTCCCGGCCGGGTGTACTCAAGGTTTGAGCTGATCAACCGGGTTCGCGGCTACGACTTCGAAGGCTACGAGCGGACCATCGATAGTCACGTTAAGAACCTGCGCAGGAAGATTGAGGACGACCCCGCCAACCCGACGATCGTGCAGACGGTGCTAGGCGGTGGTTACCGGCTTGGCCTTGCCAGGGATGTCTAGGCCGGGCCGGTCGGGGTGGCTAGGCCAGCTGAGCCTGCAACTGGCGCTCGCCTTCATCGGCGTTGCGGTCGCCGCGGTCGCCGCAGCGATCCTCATCGCCTCGCTGACAGTCAGCCAGGACGTGCGAACGCTGGTCCACGATGAGCAAGCTGACCTGGCTCGGGCGGCAGCGACCGCGGCGGCTACCGCGTATCAGCAGGCGGGCTGGCAGCGCGCGGACCTCGACCCGGTGGTAGCGGCGGTCGTCGATACCGGATCTGGGATTCAGATCCGCGACGCTACCGGCAGGCTCATCGATACCTCGCCCGCCTTCGAGGCGTTCGCCGCCAACCAGCCGAAGGTCAGCCGCGCCGTCGTCGTACATGGCCGTGTGGTCGGCCGGGTGACGGTCGCCTTCCGTCACGGATCGCTCGGCCAGGAGATCAATGCCTTCTCATTCGAGCGGTGGCGGGCCAGGTTCGCCGCGGCGACCATCGCCGCGCTGATCGCGCTGCTAGTGGCGCTGCCACTGTCCCGGCTGATCAGCTCACCGGTCGACCGGCTAATCTGGGCCGCCCGCGCCCGCCGTGACGGTGATACCAGCGCCAGGGCCGGGAAAGTACCTGGCTTGGGTAAGTTCGGCGAACTGGCCCGGGCCTTCGACGAGATGGCCGACAGCAAGGAAGAGCAGGATCAGCTCAGGCGCAACCTCGTGGCCGACGTGGCCCACGAGCTGAGGACGCCGATCGCGGTCCTGCAGGCCGGTCACGAGGCCATGCTTGACGGCCTCACCCCACCGACCACTGAGCAGCTCACCTCGCTGCGCGATGAGGTGATGAGGCTCACCAGGATGGTCGATGATCTTCAGCGCCTCGCATCGGCCGAGGCGGCGGCGCTGCAGTTGACCCTGGTTCCCCGCGATCTCGCCGCGATCGCGGCCACTGCCGCGTCGAGCCTGGTCGAGTCGTTCGAGGCGGCGAACGTGACGCTGGTGGAGCGCTTGGCCAGGGTCGAGGTGCTGTGCGATCCGCTGCGAATGCACGAGGTAGTCGTCAACTTGCTGACCAACGCGTTGAAGTTCACGCCTGCCGAGGGGCAGGTGACGCTCGAGGCCAGGCTGGACGAGGAATGCGGGGAGTTGCGGGTGACCGACACCGGCATCGGCATCCCGCCTCAGGAATTGCCGCACATCGCCGAGCGGTTCTTCCGCGGCCGGCGCTCCGCTGAGGTGGCTGGCAGCGGGATCGGGCTGACGATCGTCGCCGAACTGGTGCGCGCGCACCGGGGCAAGCTCGACTTCGCGAGCCAGCCAGGCCAAGGTACGACCGTCACCGTGCGGCTGCCGCTGTCCAGGCCCGCGACCGGTGCGAGGCGGCGCCACGGCGGGGTCAGACCCGCGGACTCCGAACTGTAGTGAGTGGTTAACTCTGGTGAAAGCAGCGCTGGCGCGCCCGGATATGCCCCCGCTATACCCGGGCGCAGCCAACGCCCTAGACGTGGTCGCTCAACGAGATGGCGGCACCAGACTGGTCTGCCAGATCATCTCGTTCCCCCTTGATCGTCCAACGTCCGAATCAACACAACCGATATAACTGACCCCCTGTGGCATAGTGACGAACTCCACATGGAGATCAGGTGGAGATAGGCGGCCCGCCAAATTCGGCTATGTGGGGCTGTTGTGCCAAACTACGGGCGTATCACTTCGATGGAGGGGACATGGGCGAGCCCGAGCGAGCACCCGCAGGCGTGGATACGTCCAGGCCAAGTCCTGCTCGCATGTATGACTACATGCTGGGCGGTACGCATAACTTCCAGATCGACCGGGAGGCGACCGACCAGTTCAAGGCCCAGTTCCCCGATCTCGAAGACGCCGCGTGGGCGAACCGGGGGTTCCACGGCCGGGCGGCCAGGTGGATGGCGATCGAGCGGGGCATTGACCAGTTCATCGACATCGGGTCAGGCCTTCCCACGCAGAACAACACCCATCAGGTGCTGCACGCGATCAATCCCGCCGCCCGGGTTGCCTACGTGGACAACGATCCGATGGTGCTAGCTACCGCGGCTGACCTGCTGACCGGCGATGGCACCACGGCGGTCGTCATGGCGGACCTGCGTGACGCGGATTCCCTGCTTAACGACGAGGGCCTGCGACGGCTGATCGACTTCAGCCGTCCGGTCGGGCTGCTGATGACCGCCGTGATGCAGTTCGTCCACGAAAGTTCCGATCCCTGGGGACTGGTCGCGAGCTACGTCACCGCGCTGGCTCCTGGTAGCTGCGTCGCGCTGTCTCACATCACTGGCGACAAGGTGCCGCCGCGCTCGATCGCCAGCGGCGTGGAGATTTACACCAGGGCGAGCGAGAGCGCCTACCCGCGGACCAGGGCCGAGATCGAGCGCTTCTTCGAAGGCCTTGAGCTGGTGCCGCCGTTCGAGGGTGCTAGCCCGGCTGTCTGCCACGTTGGCGTCTGGGGATCAGAAGACCCGGACGGCGCCGACAGCGACGGCTCTCGAGTGTTCTGGTGCGGGGTCGGGGTAAAGGTATAGTGCGCGTTCCGCCCGGTTCGGGAGTCGGCTGACCCGGTTGACCGACCTGTGCCCGGTGCCATGAGATTGCCATATCACTAGCTCCCCGCTGCTACGAACAGACCACCGCAAAGCTTTATCGCCCAAAGGCTGGATCTTCGGTTATAAGCATGGCGCGGGCATCTACCGGATTTCTTCCCCCCGAAGTGGCGGCGACCAGAGCGCTCATCGCGGGCAGGCTGACCGGCTGCCGGCCGGGCGGCAGGCGGCTGCTGAGGTCGCGGACGGCTTCGTGAGCGCGGGCCCAGAACAGGTCGGCCGACGTTGGCGCGGGCGGGGCCGGGGCCACGGTGCGGTCTGGAGTGGGATGGACTATCACCATCCCGATTACCTGGTGGTCGGTCGGCAGGATGGCGCGCCAGTGCTGTACCGCAGTAATCATCGGCACTACTGACTGCCCGATATAGCGGTTGTCGCAATAGATTTGGCCGCTTAGCGCCGTCGTGTACTCGCCCGGGGGCCAGGCGACGGAATCGACCAGGATTAGCCGGTTTCCGGCGTTGATCGCGTGCGGTATGCGGGGCTGACTAGCCTCGGCCGGGCGGATTCCATGGAAAATCCGGACGCTCGGGAATGAGAACAGCTCACTGAGTAACCCGGCGGTCTGAACTGCGATCTCATGAGCGGTCGTGCCGATCGGGCGTAAGGCCCGCCGCTCGCTATCGGTAATTTCGTCCAGGTTTCCGTGGCAGCGCCGCGCGGACAGGGAGGCCGCTGGCACGGCCGGTCCGGCGGGCCGATGGTCGGCGGATGTCGCCATATTTATCACCTATATAACTCTCGGCCCTATCCCCGTGACTTACAGTCATTGCATCAGGCGGTAATACCGATCTAATTCCGGTCTCGTTCCGCGACATTTGCGTCAGTTAGGTAACGATTGAATTGGAATCGTTACGGGCCGGGACTCCCGGAGGAGGCCCGGCCCGCCCCGGCTAGGCGTCAGGGTCTGGGTGCGGCTGAGTTGTTTTGCGGCGGCGAGATCAGGCCGACGGTCAGGTCGGTCGGCAGGTGCAGGTAGATCTGCGTCGCGGCCTTAGTGCCGAGGACGGCGACATCGAGGGTGCAGTCATCGATCAGCGCCTGAGCCTTGACCCCGGCATGTACGCAGGTCGTCTTCGCGGCCTGCGCTAGCTTGGGATCGAGGTTGGCGACGTACAGGACGTTGGTCGGGTTGCCGGCGGCGACTTTCTGGCCGCAGTCGGACAGCAGCGAATCCTTGGCCGGGACGCGCCAGCTATCGCCGTATTTGGCATAGAAGGAGTCGAATGGGAAGGGTGCGCGGAAGATAGCTCCGTCGCGAGAGACGAGTGCCGTGCCGTCGGTGCCCGCATTGCCCAGCAGCCCGTGCACGGCTTCAGGCCACCGGCCAAGGCCCACGAAGACATTGATGTAGTTCTGATTTGCGGGGTCGGGGATGATTTGCGCGCGCACGGAGTTTCCTGACGCATCGCGGATCAGGTAGGTGCTCCCGGTGCCGTCGAGCGACACCTCGCCACCGTCGCTCAGGTTCCTGCGAGAGCCCGGGGCCAGGCTGACGGACTTGTGATTGATGAAGAGCCTGGCCGATGGACTTCCTGGCGGGTTGGGCGGTGCGAGGCAGACGGCGACATCGGACTTGCCGATGTGGGTCGCGACCGCGGTGTTGATGGCGTTGTTGGGCCAGCTCGGCGGATCTGGTACCTGCCTGGTCTGCACGTCGAAGTTCGGTCCGGTGCTCGCGAGTTCGTAGTCGCCGACGCCCTGGAAGTCGTACGAGAAGTGGCGGAAGTTGTCCAGGTGGGTATCGGCGTGCCCGTCGGCGGTGGCGCAGCCTGGCGTGCCGGAACTAGCGGTCTGGATCGTGACGAGCGCGGGGGAAGGTCCGATCCCGATCGCCGGGGTGCCCGACAGGTTGAGGTTATTGGTCTCGCCGGTAAGGCCCCCGTAGTTGCAGGTTGGCGCCATCCTGGTGCCGTTGTGCGTGGTCGTCCTGACCTGCAGCATGGCACCCGGGCTGAAGTTCGCCCGGCTGTTGCAGCAGTCGCCGACGACCGCGAACTCCGCGTTGGTCCAGGCACTGGCCAGGTCAAAGACGCTGTCGGCGGCGGTTTTGGTCGCGGCGGCGTGGCCGGCGGGCCCGGTCAGTACCACCGAGTCACTGCCGCCCGCGGCGGCGCTGGCGGTCAGCTTGACGCCGCCCAGATTCGCGGCCGCGGGAATTGGCCCCGTGAGCGGGCCGGTGGGTGTGTTCTTGAAGCAGTCGATGTCGGGCGAGTCCGGGTACCTGAAGGTGGACCACCCGGCAGGACAGGCCGCGTTAAATGCCAGGAGCCAGTACTCAAGGAAGACGCCGCGTCCTGTCGTCGAGAAGATGAACTGCTGCCATCCCCGGCATCCGCGGTTCGGTGATGCCGTGCATTGCGAGACCATGAAGTGGTTGGTGTTGACTTGCAGGGAGTAGGTGTTAGGGATCTGCGGTCCCGACCCATCCTGCTGGCCGGTTTCCGTGATGCCCGGGCTGACGAAATCGAACGAGCCGGTGACGCTCTGGAAATTGCCCGTCACCGCCCCGGCCGTGTAATCGTTGCCGTTCCCGACGGTCGTCGGCCGGGGTCCGTGCGCCGGCGGGTATGGGCGCTTGGGCGCAGCCTTGCACGCGGTCCTGATCCACTTGACCTTGGGGTAGGCCGCGGTGAAGCAGCCTTTGCCTGGCAGCTTGAGTTTGGCGATGGCCTGCTGCCACCCGCTAACTTTGCCTGGCTGGCCGCTCGCGACGGCACCGGTGGCTGACCCGAGTGCGGTCAGCAGGCCAGCGACGGCCAAGACCCCGGCAAGCTTTATGCCTGATGATCTTTTAGCCTTTCTGGCCAGGAATCGTGGTCGGTGCATGTAACTCTCCTTAGCCTTGACGCTCGCCCGCGGTCTGTGCGGTGCGGGCAGCACCAATCTCCGCCGTCGGCAAGGTCGCGGGCCATACGTCGGGGCCCACAGGAAAGTCACATATGCAACTGTGCCCGCGGTCGGGGGAAGTTCGCGGGATGGGAGAGAAAACCCAGCTCAGGGGGCGGTTCTGGGTCCGGTCAGCAACCGGCGCACGCGCGGGCTAGCTCGTAGCGCACCCTGCCCCTGCCCACCGCGGCCAGAACGCCGGGGCTGATCGCCGTCCCGTCGGAACTGCGGAAGTGGGGGACTGGCCGCGGCCTGGGCACCTGGTTTTTGGCGGACAGCGTGATGAAGGAGAGCGCGGATCCGGACCGGGCGCGGAACACGACAAGCAGCGGATAGGCCATGGCCTTGCCGATTGCCAGCGCCGACGGTGCGGCTCCGGTTCGCACCGAAGGAGGCAAAGCGCGCGGAACGCTCCATTTTTCCTGGCCTAGCGCGGCTACCGGCGCGGTCGCGAAATCGATCCGCCCGGTGCTCCCCGGTACCTGCCACAGCGCGTAGAGCAGGTCGTTCTTACTGCCCGTGGACACGTCGGCGATCGCCGGGGTGCCGGTGGCGGCGGATTGCCTGATGGTGCCGACCGGTTCCCACGTCACCGTGCCTTTGGCGCTGGCAAGCCCCACGATGTAGTCAACCGCGTGCCCGGACGCGGCTTGCCAGGTCACCACGATGAGGTTGGCGTGCACTGGCCGGTACACAGAAGGCGCGCTGGCGGCAGCCGCCCCGGGAATGGGCGCGACGGTGCTCCACGACAGCGTG
>DASYAT010000155.1:0-16791 GCA_036501205.1 Streptosporangiaceae bacterium
AATCCGGCCGCGAACGCGGCGGCGGCACCGAGCGCGGCCAGTTGAGCCCGACGAGGCCCGCCCGCCGCCGCCACGCAGGCCCGTGCCGCCGACGGCTCGGCGGTCAGCACCGCCCGGCTCAGCCAGGCCACGCACGGGACCAGCATGAGCGCGCTCCAGCTCAGGCCCTGCGACAGCGCCGCGCCGTGGAAGGTCGACGGCCCGCCGATGCCGCCGAGCCCGACCACTCCGATGACGTAGATCACCGCCGCCGGGATCCACCGGTGCGAGCGCAGCAGCAGAGAAAGGTGGTACCGGCTGATCGCGATCACCGCTGCTCCCCCGAGTTGGACCGCGAAGTGCGGCCTGCGGACTGCCATCCGCCGGCCGCACTCCCGGTGTTTGCCGATTCGGGTTCAGGTTCCCGCCCGACCTGGCGGATATGCACGTCATCGCCGGCGGCCAGAACGGCCCGCAGCACCGCATCCGAGGCGGCAGGCTCGACTCGCAGCACCGCGCCGTCACCCTCGGCCTGCGCGGAAATCACTCCCGGCAGGCTCGCCAGGCGTTCAGCGGGGCAGCCCGTGACGTAAATGATCATGGCCAAGTCGCGTGGGGCGGCTGGGGTTGTCGCGGCCGACGAGGTGGGTGGGGTGGCTGAGGCAAGGCGCGCGGCTGGAGCCGGGCCAGTGGCTGGGGTGAGGCGGACGGCCTGGCCTTTTTCGATCCGCCAGCGGTCAGCTTCCAGATGCTCGAGCCGCCGGGGATCATGGTCGACGAAGACGACCGAGCCGCCTTCGGCCAGCCGTTCGGCCACCACCTCATCGAGCGCTGCCCGCGCATCGGAATCCAGCCCGGTCCAGGCCTCGTCAAGCACGAGCATCCCCGACTCGGGCAGCAGGGCCTGCGCGACCGCGACCTTCTGGCACATGCCCTTGGACATGTTGCGCATCGGCACGCCTGCGAACTCGAGCCCGCCGAGCCGGCCCAGGCACACCTCGATCCTGGCATCCAGCGCATCGCCGTCCAGCCCCTGAATCCGGCCGAGATGGGCCAGATAGTCCTGGGCAGTGAACGGCAGCCCGGGCGGGAACCGCTCCGGCACGAATCCGGTCGCCGACCGGCCGGTGACCGTGCCCTTAGTCGGCACCGACACCCCGGCGATCATCCGCAGCAGCGTGGACTTGCCGGTCCCGTTCTTGCCTTCGAGCCTGACCAGCCGACCAGGCTGGATGTCCAGGCTCACGTCCCGGACGACCCAGGGCTGCCGCCAGCCATACCGCTTGCTCACCGCTTCCAGCCGCACCGCGCCTCCGACCTGACTCTGCTGCCCGCCCAGCCCAATCCCGCGCGAGCTAGTCGCGATACAGACCTCGCTTCGAAATGTAGCTGATCACGTCGTCAGGTACGAGATAGCGGATCGGCAAGCCGGTGCGCACGCGTTCCCGGCATAGCGAAGATGAGATCTCCAGCGCGGGCACCTCAAGCAGATCGAACTTCTCTTCGCCTAGCGATCCCTCGACCAGCTGATGCTTGTGCCTGGTGCAGCCGATGAAATGCACTAGCTCAAGCAACTCCTCCGGCCTGTGCCAGGTGTCCAGCCGGCTGAGCGCGTCGGCACCGATAATGAAGAAGAACTCCGCGTCGGCGTCGCGCTCGGCCCGCAGCTGACGCACGGTATCGACCGTGTACGTCTCACCGGGCCGGTCGATCTCGGCCCGGGTGACCGAGAACATCGGGTTCGCCGCGGTCGCCATCGCCGTCATCAGGTACCGGTCCTCGGCGGGCGAGACGGTGCGCTCGCTCTTCTGCCACGGCTGCCCGGTGGGCACGAAGATCACCTCATCCAGGCCGAACACCTGCCCAACCTCATTGGCCGCCATCAGGTGACCGTGATGGATCGGATCGAAGGTCCCGCCCATCAGGCCAATCCGCGCCCCGATGTTCACGTGCCGCTCCTATTCATCAGCCAGGCGTGCGAACCAGCCCGGGAACCGGCGGCTCGCCTTCCGACCAGCGCCGGACCCTGACCGCCTTGCCGACCTCGGTTCGCGGCACCGAGCCCGGCGGCACGATCGCGACGTTCACGCGGAGGCCGAGGGTTTCCCTGAGGTTGCGTTCGAGCCGGGATTTCAATTCGTATTCGGAAATATTTGCGTCCGCTTGTTTCGTCGCTTCCTGAGCCGAATCGCCGTGACCGGCCTCTGGACGCCCAGGAGGAGAGCCCGCGCCAGGCGTTATGCGCTCACAACAGGCAATAAGGTCCAGCTGGCCTGCCCTTTCTTCGATGACCAGCAGGTAATCAGGCGCTACCGCAGGCTCGGCCAGCAGAACGCGCTCGATCTCGCTGGGGTAGACGTTCACGCCGCGGATGACCAGCATGTCGTCCTTGCGGCCGGTCACCTTGGACATCTTGACCAGCGTGCGGCCGCAGTCGCAGGCGCCATGACTTAGCGTCGCTACATCGCCTGACCGGTAGCGCAGCAGCGGCATCGCCTCTTTGGTCAGCGTGGTGAAGACGAGCTCGCCCGGCGTGCCGTCCGGCACTGGCTCGCCGCTGAGCGGGTCAAGCGCCTCGACCAGGAAATGGTCCTCGTTGACGTGCAGCCCGTCGGCGGCCACGACGCATTCGCAGGCTACGCCCGGGCCGATTACCTCGGAAAGCCCGTAGATGTCGAGCGCGCAAATGCCGAGCAATTCGTTTATCCTCGTCCGCATCTCCTGGGTCCACGGTTCGGCTCCGAAAATTCCGACCCGCAGTGACAGTCCATTTTCTCTGGTAACTCCCGCCTCGGCTAGTGCCTCGCCCAGCCTTATCGCATAAGACGGAGTGCAAGTCAGTACGTCGGGCCTCAGGTCCTTGATCAGGGTGACCTGGCGGGCGGTCATTCCGCCGGAGGCCGGCACGACGGTCGCGCCCAGTTCGATCGCGCCCTGGTGAATGCCGACGCCGCCGGTGAACAGGCCGTAGCCGTACGCGTTGTGCACGATGCTGTCCGGCGTGGCGCCGGCCGCCGCGAGCGCGCGGGCGCACATCTTGGCCCACAGGTCAAGGTCGCCGCGGGAGTAGGAGACGAGCGTCGGACGGCCGCCGGTGCCGCTTGACCCGTGCACCGCGACGACTTCCGTGCGCGGTACGGCGAGCAAGCCGAACGGGTAGCCGTCCCACAGGTCCTGCTTGGTCGTGGTCGGGAGGTCGGCCAGATTGCCCAAAGTGAGCTCGGCGCCGCTCGTGACACCCGCGCCGACCAGTCTCCGACCCTGCAGGCCGTCGGCGGCAATCAGCCGGTCGACCAGCGCGGTCAGCCGCTTGACCTGCAGGAGCGCCCGCAATTCGGGATCCATGGACTCGGCGCCGGGATCGAACGTCGCCGGAGCCAGCCCGCGATCGAAATATATCTCGTTCAAGGCGGCCGTCCTTCCGTATCGCGCATAGCATTGCGGCATGAACACTGTGCCCGAACGCTCCCGTGTCCGTCTGCCGGACATTAGCTCCCGCGCATACGAACATCCAGCTGACAGATCCGCCTTGGTCGCCCTGCGCAAGCTGACCGGCTTTGACGCGATCCTGCGTAACATTGCCGGGTTGTTCGGCGACCGCAGCCTGCGGCTGTTGTTCCTTGCTAGCTCGGTGCGTGCCTCCGAGCAGCAGTTCCCTCACCTGTACCAGATGATGCTCGACGGCGCTTACGTGCTCGACCTGCCTCGGGTACCTGAGTTGTTCATTACCCAGGACCCGACTGTGAACGCTATGGCTCTTGGTACGGACAAGCCATTTATCGTGATGACGACCGGCCTGGTCGACTTGATGGACGAGGACGAGGCCAGGTTTGTCGTCGGGCACGAGCTCGGGCACGTGCTTTCCGGCCACTCGGTTTACCGGACCATGCTGTACGCATTGATAGCGCTGGCGGCCAGGTTCGCGGTGGTGCCGATCGCCTGGATCGGGCTGAAGGCCGTGATCTGGGGCCTAGAAGAGTGGTACCGCAAGTCTGAGCTGTCCAGTGACCGGGCTGGCCTGCTGGCCTGCCAGGACGTCCCGGCCGCGCGCCGCGCGCTGATGAAGACCGCTGGCGGCCCGCAGCTAGCCGAGCTGAGCGCCGACGCGTTCCTCGAGCAGGCGCGCGAATACGACGCGGTGCCGGACGTGCGCGAGAGCCTGATCAAGCTGATGCAGATGCAGGGCCAGACGCACCCGTTCGCAGTCGTGCGGTTCGCCGAGCTTGACCGGTGGGCCAACGACGGCGAGTACCGCGACATCCTGGCCGGCAACTACCCGCGCCGTGACGACGACAACGACGCCTCGGTTGGGGACGAGTTCAGGTCGGCGACCAAGTCCTACCAGGACTCATGGGGCCGGTCCGCCGATCCGCTGATCGGAGCCGTTCGCGGGGTAGCAGGCTCAGCCGTCGGGGCTGGCGAGCGCCTGATGAACCGGTTCGGCCGGCGCGACGGGGACTCGTCCAACGACTCTGACGAGTAGGGGTTTCTGCGCTCTCGAAGTTTGCGTGAGGGGCACTCTGCTGAAGCTATGGCGACAGCAGGGTGCCCCTCACGCGTTCACCAGAGGCCGGGGAGCAGTCGTTTGGTGCGCTGTTTGTAGGCCTGGTAGGGGTCGCCTAGGACCTGGGCCATGGTTGCTTCTTCTACTGAGATCCGCCTGAGCGTGGTCGCTAGCGGGACTACCAGCAGGATCGCCAGCGATAGCCAGCTATCGAGCGTTACGCCGTAGCCGATCGCGAGCAGCAGCATGCCGGTGTAGGACGGGTGCCGCACGAAGCGGTAGGGGCCGGTCTCGACCAGCGGCTGGTCGGCATCGACTTCGACGGTGGTGCGGAACGACGCGCCCAGTTCGAGCACCGACCAGATCCTGATCGCCAGCCCCGCCCACATCAGCAGCAGGCCGGTGATCAGCTGCCAGCCCTTCGGGTGACCGGCCACCCAGGTCGCGCTCACGAAGGCCGCGACCCAGCCGATCACCAGCGTGCTGCGAGTGCCGCGATCCCGGGCCGTGCTGCCCTTGCCCCGGATCAGATCGCGCAGCGCGAGGGTGACCTCGACGGATAGCCAGGCCGCGAACGTCACGATCAGGACGATCGTCATGGCTCATCATGTCATCGGATGCGCGGCAGCACGAGACCTGCGAACTGGCCCTGCCTCGGGCGGCTGGTTCGTCCTACTTCGGCGACGACGGGGGCCGGCTGTGAAGGGCGTAGGCCACGTTGATGACCGTGATGCCCAGCCAGATGATGAAGAGCGCGAGGTTGCCTGCGTGATTCCCGAGCGCTATCGCAGTGAGCGGGATCCCGAGCGCCATCGAAACGATCGCCAGCGCGAACTGGGCCTTGGCCGGGTTCGACTGATGTGGCACCGGCAGTTGGCCCTGGAACTGGTACGGGCCGGGGTAGGGCGCTGGCTGCTGCGATCGCATCCGGGCGTCGACCCTGGCATCGATTTCCTTGCCGACCTTGTCGATGAACGAGTCGATGACGGCGGACTGATACTCAGGGCCTAGCTCGCTGTGCGTCTCAGCAGCAGCGCGGATCTCGTCTGGGGTTAGCGACGTGCTGCTCACAAACCAAGATATATCTCATTGGAGCGGCAGGGGCAAGATGGTTCGGCCACTACGCGGGCGCATGTTGGTGCCGGATGCCAGTGCCGCTGCCGGCCGGTCCCCGGGACCGGCTAGCCGACCAGCGCGTGCTCGGCCAGCGGCCCAACCTCAAGCGCCTGCCGGTCGCACTCCCGCAGCAGCAGCGGCAGCGCGCCGAGCGCCGCCATCGCCGACCCGGCCGGCGACGTGCAGTCCGAGTCGTGCAGCAGCACGGTGACCCCGCCCCGCAGTTCCTCGCCGAGCGTTTCGCTGACCGAGTGAGCGGTGGCGCCAGGCGTCCATTCCTTGCCCCAGCACCCCCACAGCACCGGCGTCAGCCCGAGCCGCCGCGCGGCCAGGATCGAGGCGGTGCTCAGCACCCCGTAGGGCGGCCGGAATTTGTCCGGGACCCGCCCGGTCGCAGTCGAGATGAGCTCAACCGTCCTGGCCAGGTCCTCATAGGTCGCGAGCGGACCGCGCAGCGGCAGGTAGCGGTGGTCCCAGCCGTGTACGGCCAGTTCGTGCCCGGCCTCGGCGATCTCGGCGGCCAGCCGGGGCTTCATCGCGACCCGCGAGCCGAGCAGGAAGAAGGTCGCGCGGATCTGGTGGTCCGCCAGCGCTTGCAGGAACAGCGGCGTGGTCGCCTGATCGGGGCCATCGTCGAAGGTCAGCGCGACGTGATCGGTCCGGCCGTCCCCTGACAACCGAGGAAACAGGGCCTTTCGCACGCCCGGCAGGCCAGTGATCCCCGGGCCGGCCTGGAAGACCGCTCCCCCGGCCATGCCGACGGCTCCGGCCGCCAGAAGGAGCCGCGAGCGGTTCAATCGACCTTCCCAGTCAATTAGCCCCCAGAGTTCTGCAAAATGGACATCCGAGTAAGCCATTAAGGTTCCGCGATGCCATTCCTGCAATCATTGCATGACCAAGGTCACTGGCCGGACAGCCGAAGCTACCCGCCGGCCAACGTTCTAATCAGCTGGAGTCATTCGCAGACGTAGGGGTGCCAGTGAGCGTTCGAGCGGCACGGGTTGTGTTCACCGAGCCAGACCGGGCCGAGATCGCCGCGGCCATAACCGACATCTTGACGAGCGGAGTGCTCACGCTGGGCCAGTACACCCGGCAATTCGAGCACGACTTCGCCGCCGCGCACCAGGCGCACCGCGCGGTAGCGACCTCGAGCGGCACCTCCGCGCTCGAGATCCTGCTCAGGGCCCTGCCGGTAGCCGGACGCGACGTCGTCGTCCCGGCTAACACCTTCTACGCCACGGCGGCGGCCGTGATCAGCGCGGGCGGCCGGCCCGTGTTCGCCGACATCGACGCCGAGACGTTCGCGCTGAGCCCGCAGACGCTGGCGGCGGCGCTGACGCCTGACACCGCGGCCGTGGTGCTCGTGCACATCGGCGGGCTGATCACCCCGCACGTTGCCGAATTGGCCGAACTGTGCCAGGCCAGCGGAGCAGTGCTGGTCGAAGACGCGGCCCATGCGCACGGAGCCACCTTCGGCGGCCGGTTCGCCGGCTCGTTCGGGCTCGCCGCGGCGTTCTCGTTCTACCCGACCAAGGTCGTGACCTGCGGCGAGGGCGGCATGATCCTGACCGGCTCTGACGACCTGGCCGACGAGGCGATGATCTACCGGGACCAGGGCAAGGGCTCGTTCGGCGCCAACCATCACGTCCGGCACGGGTACGCCTGGCGGATCAGCGAGCAGAACGCCGCGACCGGCCTGGTGCACCTGCGCCGGATGAGCGAGTCGATCGGCCGCCGCCGCGAAGTCGCCGCCCGCTATCACGCGGGACTGGCGGGCCTGTCCGGGTTGCGGCCGCTGGCCGAGCCGGCCGGCTGCGTCAGCAACATCTACAAGTACATCGCTGTCCTGGATCCCGGCATCGACCGGACCTGGTTCAAGGAGCAGGTCGCGACCAGGCATGATGTCCGGCTGGCCGGGGAAGTTTATGACCTGCCACTGCATTTGCAGCCGATTCTCGAGGAGTTCGCGCTGGGCCAGAGCCTGCCGGTAGCAGAAGATACCTGCGCCCGTCATGTCTGCCTGCCGGTCCACTCCGACATGGGCGACGACGAGATCGACCAGGTGCTCACCGCTGTCACCGAGGTAATCGGGGAGCGCGCATGCGCGTCGCGGTAACCGGTGGCTGCGGGTTCATCGGCTCGCATGTCGTGGATCACCTAGTCCGGGCTGGCCACGAGGTGCTCGTCATCGACACCCGCGAGCAGTGGCGCAACGACGGCGCCCGGTACCTGCTGGCCGACTTGTTTCACCCGGATTCGATGGACGCCGCTCTCGCGGGCCGGGACGCGGTGTTTCACCTCGCCGGCGCGGCCGATGTGAACGACGTCGCGGCCGATCCGGTGCGGGCGGTGCGGCTCAACGTCGAGGGCGTCGGCCGGGTGCTCGAGTCGGCCAGGCGGCAGGGCTGCGGCCGGGTTGTGCTCGCCAGCACGGTCTGGGTGTACGGCGCGACCGCCGGATCCGGCGAACGAACTGAGGACGCCCTCGTCGACCTGCGCAAGGCCGGCCACTTGTACGTCTCGACCAAGCTGGCCGCCGAGATGCTGATGCACAGCTACCAGCAGATGTTCGGGCAGGAATTCACGATCCTTCGGTACGGCATTCCTTACGGCCCGAGGATGCGCGACGCGCTCGTGGTCGCCAAGTTCGTCCGGGCCGCCCAGGCGGGCCAGCCAATCACGATCGCGGGCACCGGCGATCAGCACCGCAACTTCGTCTACGTGGAAGATCTCGCCGAAGCCCACGTGCTCGCCCTGGCACCGGCCGCCGCGAACCAGACGCTCGCGCTCGAAGGCGACACGCCCGTATCCGTCAACGAGATCGCCGAGACCGTTCAGCACCTGGTCAGCCCGGTGCCGATCGACCACATCCCCGGCCGTCCGGCCGACTACGACGGAATGAACATCTCCAACCGGCTCGCCAAGGAACTACTCAACTGGTCACCGACGACCCCGCTCGCCGAGGGCATTCGCCGATATCTGGCCTGGCTGGCGGATTCGACGCTGGCGGAGCGAGCAGTGCCGGATTAATCGGGCTAATTGGGGGGTTAGCCCTTGCAGGTAATGGATCGATCAGGCGGATCGGGGTGTCCCGCTGTGAACGAACAAGCTACCAACCGCCGGGCAGTCATGCTGTCCGGCTCTATCGGATTCGGGCACGACCAGCTAGCCGAGGCGTGCGCGACCACTCTTGAAGCTGAAGGCTGGACGACCCGCCGGCTTGACCTCATGCGGCTGCTCGGCCGTGGCGCCGACTCGATCGCCGACGGCGTGTTCCGCTCGATGCTGGCCGTCCCCGGCGTATTTGACGCGTTCCATTTTTCCGCGCTGCGGGACGGCAACCGGCTGGCCGACCTGACCGACACAGCAGCCACCAGGCGGATCATCCCGAGGCTGCGCAAGGAGCTGGACGATCATCCGGCCGATCTCGCGATCTCCGTCTTCTCGACCGGCGCGTCCGCGTTCAGCAAGATCGCCCCGCTGTACCGGTCGATGAAGCACGTCGTGTTCAGCACCGACGTAACCCCGCACCGGCTCTGGGTGCACCCGGACGTCGACCTCTACCTGGTCACCTCGGAGGTAGCCGAGCGGGCGGTCCGCCGGTTCCAGCCCGACGCCCGGGTGCTGGTCGTGCAGGCACCGGTGCGGGAGCCGTTCTACCATCCGCCGACGCAGCAGGCCGCCAGGGACAGCTTCGGCGTGCCTCCGCGCGACCGGTGCGTGCTGCTGACCACCGGCGCGTGGGGACTTGGCCCGGTCGCCCAGGCCGCCGAGGCGCTCGGCGACGCCGGAGTCCACGTCCTGGCGGTCGCGGGCCGCAACCCCAAGCTCGAGCAGCGCCTGCGGACAGTGGCCGACCGCCAGCCACTGGTCCAGCCGTTTGGCTTCACCGACCGGATCCCTGACCTGATGGCCGCCTCCGACCTGGTGATCACCAGCTCAGGGGACACTTGCACTGAGGCGCGGGTGATCGGAAGGCCGCTGTTGCTGCTCGACGTCGTCCAGGGCCACGGGCGCGACAACCTGCAGCACGAACTCGAGCTAGGCGACGCGGCCGTCGCCTCCGGCCGGGCGGCCGACGTAGTCCGGGCCACCCTAGCCGCCCTGGAAAACGCGAAGCCGCCCCCCGCGGTACCCACCAGATCCCGCGACGCCTGGCACAGCGCCCTGACCGCCGCCCTAGCCACAATCGGCCTGTAACCGACCGGTCCCCGCGGCCGTGCGCGGCCGGATGCTGACGTGCGCGGCGCCGGCGGCCGGGACCGGTGAGAAGCTGGCCGCCGGGATTCGCCTGACCAGCTTGATCTCGTATCGGGCCGCCCACCGGGCTTGCTCCCGATCGCGCGCTCCAGATTGGGCTTGGGCGAGTCCCTTAGCCGCGCCCCACTCGAGCACGAGGTCGGCTCCGGCCAGCCTGACGGCCGGGTCGCCGAGCAGCCGCCGGCAGAGCCAGGTCGTCAGCGCGAATGGCGGATTGGCTACTACCGAGAACGGTCGCCGTGGCAGCGGAACGCACCGCAGATCGGCCTCGACGACGCTCACCAAGGACGCTTCCTCGGCCGCGAATCGCCGTCGCAGCCTGCCCGCCAGTGCCGGGTCGATCTCAACCGCAATGACTTTCGCGCCGGTCGCCGCCAGTGGCCCGGTCAGCGCGCCGAAGCCAGCGCCGAGGTCGAAGACCAGGTCGCCCTGGCTAACTCCGCTCGCCCGGACGAACTCGCCAATGACGCGACGATCAGTGAGATAGTGCTCGCCGCGCGGATTCGGCGGCGGCGGGCCCGCGAACCACTGGCCCTGACGAGTCTGACCATGCCGGGCGACTTGGCCCCGGCGGCCAGAACTCGACTGCGGGCGGCGGTACCGCCCGGCCACGGACGAACATGACCACGCCCATGGTCACTCCTCAGCTCGATTGTTCTCGGCAGCGGGCCGGTTCCGCCCGCCGGGTCACCCTACGGGGCCGGCCACCAGCCAGGCCAGCGAATTTCCGCCCCCTTAATCCGCCCGGCACCGGCAGTGCCGCCCGCTAGCGGGCGGCAGGGGCTAGCAACCTTTTGGGTTCGGTGGTGGTCTAACCTCCGTGGATCAGATGAGCGCGGACTCATTGAGTGCGCCGCCGCTAAGCCGGCACGATGCTCTGGCGTTGCTTCATCAGCGGCATTATTCCGAGCTTGTTCGGCTGGCCTTCGCGCTTACCGGCGACTGGAACCTAGCCGAGGAACTGGCCCAGGAAGCCTTCGTGCGAGCGTGGCGCAGCTGGACGAACCTCAGGAACCAGCAGTCCGCACCCGCCTACCTGTGCACGACGGTCGTCAACCTGGCCAGGACCAGCCTGCGGCGGCGCCTGCGGGAAACCCGCGAGATGCAGGAGGCAGGTGCCGCGCGCGATACGGCGGTGCCTGAGCTCACCGGACCGGCCACCAGGGTCGATGTGCTGCGCGCGCTGGCGTGCCTGCCGCAGCGCAAGCGCGAGTGCGTGGTGCTGCGCTACTACCTGGACCTGTCCGAGACCCAGACCGCGCAAGCGCTCGGCATCTCGGTCGGCACGGTCAAGAGCCAGACGGCGCGGGCCCCGCGGCAACTGCGTCCCTTGCTGGTGCAGGACGAGGCGACGGTGAATCGCCTAGGCCGAGGAAGGAGTGGTTCCGATGATTGACGACCTGGAGACGGCGAACGCGCTGCGCGAGGCTCTAGACGAAGAGGTGGCCAGGCACCAGTTCGCGGCCGATTCGTGGCCGGTGATCGCGCGCCATCAAAGCTCGCGACCATGGTGGCGGACGCGGGCGAACCAGCTAGCCCCGGCCGTAGCGGCAGTCGCCATCGCGGCCGCCTTGGTGGTCGTGCTGATCGCAGGCCGACCCGGAACGTCTCAAAGCGTCGGCGGCCCACAAGTACAGCGGCATGACTCTTGGCTGACGAAGGAGAGCGTGCTGCGCTTGCCGGGAACGGGCCACGGGATCATCCAGCTCGCGGCCGGATACGGCGCCATCTGGGTTGGCGGCCTCGGCGTAACGTACCGGGTCGACCCGGCGACCGACCGGATCGTCGACACGATCTCGACCCCGAAGGCGGGCCGGTTCAGCCAGGTCGCGACAGGGCTCGGTTCAGCGTGGGTCAGCAGCAGCAATCCCAACGGCACCGGCTTGGGCATCTACCGCATCGACCCCCGGCGCGACCGGGTCACCGCGTTCATCCCGCTGCCGGGCACCGGCCGCCCGGCATCTCTCGCCGCCGCTTACGGCTCCGTCTGGGCGACCTCGACGACGCGTCACGGCAGCGTGCTTCGCATCGACCCCAAGACCGGCCAGGTCGTCGGCCAGCCGATCCTGGTCACCGCCAGCGTTCCCAGGGCTATCGTGGCGGGCTTCGGCCGGCTTTGGGTGAACGCCAAAGGCGTCAATGCTCCAGTGACCCTGATCAACCCGGCGACCGGCAAGGTCATCGAGGGTCCGGCGTGGGCGAAAATCACCGATGTCAGCGCTGTCGGTGACGGCTCACTCTGGACGATCGGGGACAACACTGTGCAACGGGTCAACCCGGCCACCGGCAAGGTCACCGCATCGGTCTCGCTGGCGAGGCCCGCCCAGGTCATGTTCGTCCGCGGCGTCGCGGTGGTGATCACGACGCCGATGGCGAGCGTCGTGCCGCATGCAGACGTCCATTCGTTCGAATTGCACACGGCGACCTGCATCGATCCTGCCACCAGCAAGCTCGCGTGTCACCCGGTCCAACTCGGCGGCCTGCCGGTGTTCCTCACCACCGCGCCCGACGGCCTCTGGAGCATCAACCTGACCTTCCGAACCCTGACGCACTACACCGTGACCGCCCCGAGCAGCTAGGCGGCTGGGGCGGATTCGCCGGTGCGGGGTGCGATGGCTTCGGCGGGGGTGGCGATTTCGGTGAGGCCGGTCAGGGCGCCCGGGAGTTCGCCGGTGTAGATCACGCCGACTCGCTGGGTGGCCCTGGTAAGAGCCACGTACAGGTCGCCTAGGCCGTGCACGGACTCGGCGATGATCTTCGCGGGGTCGGCCACCAGCACGGAGTCGAATTCCAGGCCCTTGGCCTCCCGAACGGTCAGCACGACGACCGGCCGCTCCAGGTCATTGTCGTCGCGTCCTGAAATTCGATCGCCATCGTCAGTCCCGCCGGATTCGCTCGCGGTTCCCCTGGCCTCGGAGGAGCCTGAATCGACGGCCGCCTTGACCGCCGCTCTCAGTGCGTCTAGCCGGTCCCCCGGGCACAGCACCGCCAGTGTCCCCGAGCCGACCTGGTCCGCCGCGAGCGTCGCGGCCACTTCGGCGACCGACGCCGTGATTTCCGGCTCGGCCGCGGCGAGGCGCCACGGGAGGACGCCGGATTCCCTGACCGACGCCGGTGGTCGAGCGGCGGGATCGATCTCGGCGAGCACCTCCGCGGCGACCGTCATGATCTCGGCCGGAGTTCGGTAGTTGACGGTCAGCGGAGCCAGGCGCCACCGGTCCCCCACGTAGGCGCCGAGTGCGTCCGACCAGGAGGCCGACCCGGAGATGTCACCCGTCTGAGCGATGTCACCGACGATCGTCATCGACTTGATCGGGCAGCGGCGCATCAGCGTGCGCCAGGCCATCGGCGAAAGTTCCTGTGCCTCGTCCACGATCACATGGCCGAACGCCCAGGTCCGGTCGGCCGCTGCCCGCTCCGCCGGGGTGAGGTACTCGTCCTGGTCGTAGCGCTGTGCGAGCCTGGACGCGTCGAGCATGTCGGCGCCCATCAAGATCTCGGGGTCGTCGTCTTCCTCGTCCCGGCCGATGATCTCCAGCACGCCCTGGGCGTAGGCCTCCTCCTGCTGGCGCCGTCGCCGCGCCGCTGCCTTCTCGGCCCAGTCGTCCTCGCCGAGCAGTTCGGCGGCCTCATCGAGCAGCGGAACGTCGGCCGGCGTCCACGCCGAACCGGCCGGACGACGCAGGAGCTCCCGGTGCGCGGCGCTGAGCGAGTGGGCGGCCGCCGCGAGGCGCCGGGGCGAGGCGTACAGGTCACTGATCAGCTGCTGCGGAGTCAGCACCGGCCACAGCCGGCCGATCGCGGCTCGTACTTCGGGATCGTCCCTGAGCTCGGCCCGCAGGTCCTCGATGTCGGTCCGCCCCATGAGGTTGCCACCGCCGAACGGGTCAGCGCCAAGCTTGCCGGACACGACCCGCCCGGCTTCGTTCAGCATTTCCCTGACGAAGACCTGGCGGGCCTGGTTGTGCCGCATGCGCGACCGGCGGGCTCGCTCTCTGGCCTGGGAAATCGCCTGGTGTGAAATCTTGTAAGAAACTTTCTCAAATCGGATTTCCAGGCCAGAATGCGGCACGAATTGCCGGTCTCGCACCGCGGCGGACACGACCTTCGCCATCGCCAGCCGGCCTTTGATCTGAGCAACCTCGGCCGGCTCGGAGCCGGTCGCCCTGATCCCTGGCATCAGGTCGCCGACCGTCGCGAGCATGACGCTGGTCTCTCCGAGCGAGGGCAGCACCTGCCCGATGTAGCGCAGGAAGGTGGCATTCGGCCCGATTACGAGCACACCGCGCTTTTCGAGCTGGCGTCGGTAGGTGTAGAGCAGGTAGGCGGCGCGATGCAGCGCCACGGCGGTCTTGCCGGTACCCGGGCCGCCTTCGACGACGAGCACGCCAGGCAACGGAGCCCTGATGATGTGGTCCTGCTCGGCCTGGATCGTCTCGACGATGTCGCGCATCCGGCCGGTCCGGCTCGCGTTCAGCGCGGCCAGCAGGGCCGATTCCCCGGTCAGCCCCTCGTGCCGGCCTGGATCAGCGAACGCGAGATCCAGCACCTCATCGTCGAGCCTGGTCACGGTCCGGCCACGGGTCTTGATGTGCCGGCGAACCTTGACCCCGGCCGGCGATACGGCGGTCGCCAGGTAGAACGGCCTGGCCGCGTCGGCCCGCCAGTCCATCAAAAGCTGGTCATAGTCGTCGTTCTCGGCGTGCATGCCGATCCGGCCGATATAGGTCTTCGCCCCGTCATCGAACTCGAGCCGGCCGAAGCACAGCCCGTTTTCGGCCGCGTTAAGCTGCGCGACCTGCTGGGTGTACATGACCGCGAGGTTTTCCCGCTCGCTCCTGGCCGCATGGGTACCGCCTACCCGGCGCATGACTGATGACAGGTGTTTGGAAGCCCGCTGCTTCAGCTCGTCAAGACGATCGTAGAGAACCGTCATGTAACGCTGCTCGCGGGATTCTTCGGTCTCGGTACGGTCCTCGATGGACAACCCCGCCCCCTCCGGCTGACGAAAAACTGCCCATACAGTTTAGTTGCTGCGACGATCAACGCCGACCAGGGGACCCGCGCCGAGGCGCGCGGCAAGGTAGCCGTCGAAGCAGGGGCCGCGCATTCCCCCATTTACCCTCGCGGGCAGGTGCTCAGGGCTCTAGGCGGGGGTCGGTGCCGCGAGGGCCGAAGCCAGCCGCGGCTGGCAGCTTCGGATCCCAGTCGAAGACGACCGCGTCATCGCGCTCGCCGATCATCACCTCGGCACCGGGCTCGGCGCCGGCCTGCGCCAGGGCTTCTTCTACCCCGAGCCTGGCCAACCTGTCGGCTAGGTATCCCACGGCCTCGTCGTTGCTGAAGTCGGTCTGCAGGATCCAGCGGCGCGGCTTGGCGCCGCTGATGAGGAACGAGTTCGGGCCCATCCGCACGAGTTCGAAGTCGGGACCGGCCACCGGGGCGGGTCTGATCACGACTCTGGTTGGCAACGCCTCGGGCGCGGAGCGGCGGGACTGCTCGACGATCGCCGCCATCGCGAACGCCAGTTCCCGCAGCCCTTCGCCGGTGGCGGCCGAGATCTGGTACACCGGCAGATCCCGTTCGGCCAGATCAGGCAGGACGAGTTCGGCCAGGTCACGGGCCTCGGGGACATCGATCTTGTTGAGCACCACGATCCTGGGCCGGCTGGCCATGTCGCTGCCGGTCAGCTCGTCGTAGGCGGTCAGCTCGGATTCGAGCACGTCCAAATCCGTGATCGGGTCACGGCCTGGCTCTTCGGTGGCGCAGTCGATGACGTGGACGAGCACTGAGCAGCGCTCGACGTGCCGCAAGAAGTCCAGCCCCAGGCCACGGCCCTGGCTGGCGCCCGGGATAAGGCCGGGCACGTCGGCCATCACGAACTGGGTATCGCCCGCCTCGATGACGCCCAGGTGCGGGATCAACGTCGTGAACGGGTAGTTGGCGATCTTCGGCCGAGCCGCCGACATCGCGGAGATCAGCGAGGACTTGCCGGCGTTGGGGAAGCCGACCAGGCCGACATCGGCGATGGTCTTCAGTTCGAGCAGCAGGTCAGCGTGCTGGCCGGGCTCGCCGCGCAGGGCGAAGCCGGGTGCCTTGCGCTTGGTCGAGGCCAAGGCGGCGTTGCCGAGGCCGCCGTGTCCGCCTTCGGAGGCGACGTACTCGGTGCCCAGGCCGATCAGGTCGGCCAGGATCTCGCCATCAGAGGACTTGACCACGGTTCCGTCGGGAACGTTCACGACCAGGTCCGCACCGTTGGCACCGTTGCGGTGGCCGCCCGCTCCCGCCTTGCCTTCACCGGCCCGGCGCAACGGCCGACGGTGGAAGTCGAGCAAGGTGGCGGCGCTGCGATCGACCTTCAAGATCACGTCGCCGCCGCGGCCGCCGTTGCCGCCGTCGGGACCGCCGAGCGGCTTGAACTTTTCTCGGTGCACCGAAGCGCAGCCGTTGCCGCCGTTGCCGGCTTGCACCCGCAACTCGGCTTGATCGGCGAATTCAGCCATCCCAGTCTCCTTTGCCACCCACGAAACAAGCCCGGGGCAAGCTTTCTGCCAGAAGCTGGACAGCCTTCAACGACAGTAGATCTACCGGGCGAGAGCCAGGGCTCAGCTGGCTTTCGCCATCTCGGCGACGGGCATGACGCTCACCGAGCGACGGCCACGCCGGGTGCCGAACTCGACCTTTCCCGCCACCAGAGCGAACAGCGTGTCGTCGCCACCGCGCCCGACGCCCAGGCCGGGGTGGAAGTGCGTGCCACGCTGGCGCACGATGATCTCGCCGGCCTTGACGACCTGACCGCCGAAGCGCTTCACGCCGAGCCGCTGAGCGTTGGAGTCGCGCCCGTTCCTGCTGGACGAGGCGCCCTTTTTGTGTGCCATGTCAGGCCTTCTTCTTGCTGGCGCTGGCCTTCTCGGTACCGATGCCGGTGATCT
>DASYAT010000156.1:0-6649 GCA_036501205.1 Streptosporangiaceae bacterium
AGCCGCAGCCAACGCGTCGGCGGCCGAGGCGATCCGCGACAGCGCCGACTCAGCTACGGCCAAGCTCACCCGGCTGATCACGTCACTGATGTCGTCGTACGCCACCCACTATCCGTACCTGTTTGTTTACATTCAGGAAGATCTCAGCAAGGTGTCCGGCGGGCGCTCGTCGTGGTCCCGTGAGATGCGCGCGATCAACAAGCGCTACGACGACGCGGCCATCGCCATCGTCAAAAGCGGCATCGAGGACGGCACGTTGCGCACCAGCACCTCGGCCCGGGTGATCGCCAACGGGATCATCGGGATGGTCAACTGGACCCATCGCTGGTACCGCAACGGCGACGCGTCGATGCCTGACGCCGACGAGATCGGCTCGGCCTACGCGCAGATGATTCTCAACGGCCTGGCGGTCGAGACGGACGTTCCCGCCCGCGGCTGAGGCCGCGGGCCGGCTCCGTCAGTGCAGGCTGGGCACGCCCAGTTCGTCCAGCACGCGTTGCCGGATCATCGTGAGATCGATCTTGCCGGTGGGGCCGCGCCCCATCCCGTCGACGAACACGACTTCCCGGGGGGCCTTGTAGCTGGCCAGCTTCGATTTCGAGTGCGTAATCACGGCATCGGCGGTCAGCACGGCCCCATGGTCCGGCTGCACGACGGCCACGACGGCTTGCCCGAAACGTTCGTGCGGTATACCCACGACCACCGCGTCGGCCACCCCCGGCAGCGTGCCGATGACCTTTTCCACCTCATCGGGATAGACCTTCTCCCCGCCGGTGTTGATGCAGGCCGAGCCGCGGCCCAGCAGCGTCACGCTGCCGTCGGCGGCCACGACCGCCCAGTCGCCCGGCACCGAGTACCGCTTCCCGTCGATCGTGCGGAAGATCTCGGCCGTCTTGACCGGGTCCTGGTAATAGCCCAGCGGCTGCCGCCCGGCGAAGGCGATCAGGCCCGCCGTCCCCGATCCCGGGATGACGTCCTTGCCGTCCTCATCGACGACTCGCATGTCGGCCCGGGGCGCGAACGATCCGGTCGAGGCGGGAACGTTGTCCTTGGTCGCTACCGACGAACCGACCGTGATCGCCTCCGAGGCCCCGAACACGTCATTGATCAGCACATCCGGGACGGCATTGAGAAGGCGCCGCTTGGTTTCCGCGCTGAACACCACGCCACCCGAGGTGATCGTCCGCAGGCTCGGCAGCGTCCACCGGCCGGGAAACTGCTCCAGGGCGGCCACGACCGGCTTGGCGAACGCATCGCCGACCCAGCTCACCGAGAAGACCTCGTGCCGCTCGACGGTGTCGAGGAACTCGACCGGGTCGAACGAGTGGTTCTCGAGCAGCACGATCGCGCCCCCGCGGGCCAGGATCGGCACGCAGCTGAAAAAGCCGGCCCCGTGCATCAGCGGCGCCGCCGGCAAGAGCCGCCGCCCGGGATCGGCCACCCGCTCGCGGGCGTAGGCGAGATCCTGCTCATCGCCGTAGCCCCCGCGAGCGGCGTTCCCCAGCAGCACGAACAAGTCGTCCTGGCGCCACATCACGCCCTTGGGCATGCCGGTGGTTCCTCCGGTGTAGAGAAGCAGCAGATCGTCACCGTCACGCGCGGCATCGGGCCGGTGCTGCCGGAGCGGGTCCCGGGCCAGCGCGCCGTAGTCGACGGCCCACTCGGGGCAGGGACCGGTCCCATCGTCGATCCACAGCCACGTCTTCACCTGGGGGACTCTGGCCCGCAGGGTCTCGATCCTGGGGCCGAACTCGCCGCCGAAGATCACGGCGGCGATGTCAGCGTTGTCCCACAGGTACACCAGCTCGTCGGCGCCGTACCGGTAGTTCGTGTTGACCGGCACGAACGCACCCTTCAGGCAGGCGTACATCGACTCGATGTACTCGGGTGAGTTACGCAGGTACTGGGCAACGTTGGCCTGGCGCGGCAAGCCCGCCCCGATGAGGAAGTTCGCAATGGCATTGGCGTGCGCGTCCATGTCTGCCCAGGTCAGTACCCGGTCACCCTGAATTGCCGCCGCGGAATGCGGTACCTGTTCGGCGACCACCTCAAGTACGTCCGCCACGTTCCAACCGGGCATCCGGTACCACTCCCATCAGCATCGAGCACCTGCGGCCTTTAGGCCTGGCGCCGCTTCGTAAATACCTCGCCGCTGTCCTCGCCGAGGGCCGGCACCCGGGTTCCGGGCGCCGGGGTGACCTGACCGTCGAGCCGGAACGGAGTAGCGGGGATCGTGAACTCGCCTCCGGCGTCAACGGCGGGCCGGAACACGTCCCGTTCGCGCAGCTGCTCGTCGGCCAGCAGCGAGGCAAGGGTCCGGTACCGCGCCACGGGTACGCCGCACTCCAGCATCTGCGCCTCGGCGTCTTCGGCGGTGCGCGTGCTCGCCCAAGCGCAGATCAGCTCGTAGATCTCATCCCAGGTCCCGGTGCGGGCCCGGACATCGGCGTAACGCGGGTCCGTGGCCAGCTCGGGCTGCCCGATGGCACGAGCCACCGCCCGCCAGTTCTGGTCGCTGACGATCGTCAAGATGATGAACCCGTCCGACGTCGGGACGGGGCGATGACTCGTCCGCAGCTCGGTGATCCCGGCCAGCTCGGCCTGCAGCTCGTACATCGGCATAGAAAGCATCGACTCGACCAGCGAGACGTCGACGTTCGCTCCCGCACTGGTGTGGTCCCGGCGGCGCAGCGCGACCAGCACCGCGCCGAAAGCCATGGTGCCGCCGACCACGTCGGCGGTGAACACGCCGGTGACCGGCGGGACACTGCCCGGAGGCTGGTAAAGCAGGTTGGCCATGTCGACCCCGGAGGCGGCGTGAACGTTCGGGGCGAACGCGGCGCGCTGGGCGTCCGGCCCGGTTTGGCCCCAGCCCGATATCGAGCAGTACACGATGTCCTCGCGTACCTTGCGGCAGTCCTCGTAGGACACCCCGAGGCGAGCCGCGACCCCCGGGCGCCAGTTCTCCAGCACCACGTCGGCCTGCGCGATGAGATCAAGGACCTCGCCTCGCTGCCCGGGATCGGTCAGGTCGGCGGTCACGCTGCGCTTGCCCACGTTGAGCTGCCCGAAGAAGCGGCTCGCCCCGGACTTCCTGGGCCGCAGCTTGCGGATGTGGTCGCCCTCGGCCGACTCGACCTTGATCACGTCGGCGCCCAGGTCGGCGAACAGGCGCGAGCAGTACGGCCCGGCGATCATGGTGGTGAAATCCACGACCGTCAGCCCGCTCAGCGCAGCCGGGCCGTCAGCATCAGGCATCCCTGCCTCCTAGTGTTCGGACGTCGTCGACAGGCTTGCGGCCAGCTCGGCCCGGACGATGGGGACGACGCGGGTGGCCAGCAGCTCGAGCTGTTCGTCCACGTAGTGCCGGGGGCAGGCGTGGGCAAAAATGATGCGCCGGGCGCCAGCCCGCACGTACTCGAGCACCCGCTTGGCGCAGTGGTCTGGGTTCCCCACCACGAAGTAGTGGTCGGCCTGCGGCGCAAAATCTTGCCGGTAGGTCTTGGCGAGTGCCGTCATCGCGTAATCGAGAGCGACCGAGGCATCCTGGTGGACACACGACCATAGGTAGGACCCGGCCTCGATCGGCGGCAGATCCCCACGCTGCTCCGCGATGGTCTCCAATGACTCGCCGAGCATCTGGGCCGAGTACATGTAGGGAATCCATCCGTCGCCGTAACGGGCCGCGCGGCGCATGGCGACCTCGCGCCGGCCGGCGATCCAGATCGGCGGGTTCGGCTGGCGTACCGGGGCGGGCCGGATGGACACGTCGACCAGATCGGCGTACTTCCCGCGGTACGTCACCTTCTCCGAGGTCCAGAGCCGGCGGATGATGTGCAGCGCTTCATCGGTACGCGCGCCGCGCTGATCGACCGGGACGCCACACGCTTCGAACTCGCGCGGGTTCTCGCCGCCGACCCCTACGCCGAGCACGAACCGGCCGCCGCTGATGTTGTCGAGCGCGGCGCCGAGCTTCGCGGCCAGCGTCGCGGGATAGAGCGGTAGCAGCGTCACCGAACTCATCAGCTCGACCCGCGTGGTCACCGCCGCGGCCGCCGCCAGGCTCACGAAGGCGTTGGCGATGGGAATGTTGAAGCTGACGTGCTCGCCGGTGGTGATGAAATCCCAGCCCTGGTCCTCGATCCTGCGGCTGGCATCGCCGATGTTCGAATCGACCACCGAAAGCAGCGTGCCGACTCTGAGACCGGTACCGCTGGTCATCGGCTACAGCCCGATCATGGTGGCCAGGAGTTCACGGTGCTGGGCCGGGGTACCGAAGAGAATCTCGCTCGACCGGGCGCGCTTGAGGTAGAGATGAATCGGGTGCTCCCACGTCATACCTATGCCGCCGAAGATCTGTACCGCCGCGTCGGTGACCCGGCGGTACATATCCGAGCAGTAAGACTTGGCCAGTTCGGCCGCGGCAGCCGCGTCCGGGGCGTGGGTGGCGATGGCCTGCTCCGCGTAGTACGCCGCTGATCGCGCCGCCTCGATGTCGGCCACCATGTCCGCGCACTTGTGCTGGATAGCCTGAAAGCTGCCAATCGGCTGGCCGAACTGGCGGCGGTTGGTGGCATGCTCAAGCACCAGGTCGAGCACCTCGAGCGCGCCCCCGACCTGTTCGGCGGCTACCGCAACCATGCCGACGCGGATGATCTCGGCGACGACGTCCCACGCCGGCGCCGCGGTACGCAGTCGCTGAGCAGGCGCGCCACTGAGCTCGATGGTGGCCTGCTTGCGGGTCTGGTCCATGGTCGGCCGGCCCGACCGGGTCACGCCGGGTGCCTCGCCGGAAACGGCATACAGGCCGAGACCGTCCTCGTCCCGGGCGACGACCAGGATGAGGTCGGCCGACGCGCCGTCGGGCACGAAGGTTTTCACTCCGGTCAGCCGCCAGTCGTTGTGGTCCCGCGACGCGCCGGTCGCGACATCCGCTTCCGACCAGCGCCCAGGCCCCTCCGTCACCGCCACGGTCGCTATCGTGGCGCCGCTGGCGATCTGCTTGAAGTAAGGCTCGGCCTGCGCAGGATCGGCCGCCAGCAGCGCCTGGACGGCCAGCACCGCGGTCGAGAGGTACGGGCCCGGGATCAGGCGCCGTCCCATCTCCTCCAGGACGACACCGAGATCGGTGAGCGATCCACCCATACCGTCGGATTGCTCAGGAATCAGGATCGAGACTAGGCCGAGGCCGGTCAGCGCCGACCAGCTGGCCGGCTCGAATCCGGTCGGCGTCGCCATGAGCCGGCGCACTTCCCGCTCGGTCGCGATGCGGCCGAGCAGCGCCTTGGTGGCCCGGCCCAGCTGCACCTGCTCCTCGGTCCAACCGACCAGCATCGCCCGATGCCCTCCATCCAAGTGGTACATATGCCGCGCAGCCTGCGCACTGGCCGTTGGATAACCCACACGGCTCTTGTCAACATCAACGTTGACACAGCGTCAGTCTCGCCCGACACTATCCGTATGTCAAGCACCGCCCAGATCCTCGACTACGCCGATCTCGCGCCGGAATTCCGGGCCGAAATCCGATCCTGGCTGGAGCGCAACCTGCCCGAAGGGTGGCTGTCCGGCGAGCTGCCGATGACGCCCGAGGAAAGGGAGCAGTTCCGGATTGAGTGGAACGCGAAGCTGCACCAGGCCGGCTGGATCTGCGCCTCGTGGCCGAAGGAGTACGGCGGTCGCGGCCTGACGCCGCTGGAGAACATCATCCTCACCGAGGAGTTCGCCCGGGCCAGGGCGCCTATGCGGGCGGACTGGTTCGGGGACACATTGGTCGGGCCGACGATCCTGCACTGGGGCACCGAGGAGCAGAAGCAGGAATTCATCCCCAAGATCCTGCGAGGCGAGATCACGTGGTGCCAGGGGTTCTCCGAGCCTGAAGCTGGCTCGGATCTGGCCTCACTGCGCACGGCGGCGACGTTGGACGGCGACGAGTGGGTCATCAACGGCCAGAAGACCTGGACGACCCGCGCTGATGAGGCGGACTACATCTTCATGCTGGCCCGCACCGACCCCGAAGCGTCGAAGCACCGGGGTCTGTCCTACCTGCTGGTGCCGATGCGCCAGCCGGGGGTGGAGGTCCGGCCGATCGAGCAGATGGACGGCGCCGCCGACTTCAGTGAGGTTTTCTTCACCGACGCCAGGGCGCCCAGAGACTGCGTCCTCGGCGGGCTGAACAACGGCTGGAAGGTCGCGATGACCACGCTCGGCTTCGAGCGTGGCGTCTCGGCGAGCATGAGCCATCGCCGGTTCGAGAAGGAACTGGACGGGATCATGGCCGACGCCAGGGAGACCGGAGCCGCCGAGGACCCGTTGATCCGCCAGCGGCTCGTCGAACAGTGGATCCGGGTCACCCTCATCCGCTACGGCAACATGCGAATCCTGTTCGACGTGCTGAACGAGACCGATCAGGCCAAGCGCCTGTCCGCCATGACCAAGTTGTGGTGGTCTGAGACGCACCGCGCGACGATGGATCTGGCCATGGACGTTCTCGGTCCCGAGGGCCAGTTGCTCAGCGGCGACGTCAGCGAGACCGAGAAGTGGATACCAGGCATCGGGTTGCGCCGCGGGCGTGAAGACTACCCAGCTTCGGCCCGCCAGCGCGGCTTCCTGTTCAGCCGTTCGGACACCATCGGCGGCGGCACTTCCGAGG
>DASYAT010000157.1:0-24967 GCA_036501205.1 Streptosporangiaceae bacterium
ATACCCCACTGCAGGGTGCTTGCTAAACAGTGGCTGATCTTCAACTCGAGGCTGACTCACGGATCGAATACAAACATGATCCAGGTGGGATCGGCAACACAATCTAGAACGTGTTCTAGTAATTTAAGCGGTCGCTACTCAGAGCGAACGCAGGCATACTGTGGCGGTGCACCGGGTCTGCGTGGTCGGGAATTCTGGCTCAGGAAAGTCCACTCTCGCCGTTGCCCTCGCCGACAAGCTCGGCGCTTCCTACCTTGAGCTCGACTCGGTATTCCATCAGCCTGACTGGCAGCCGCTGGAGCGCGAGGTGTTCAGGGAGCGCATCGACGAGTTCACCCAGGCGCCGGCGTGGGTGGTCGACGGTAACTACAGCGCCGTGCGTGACATCGTCTGGAGCCGGGTCGACACCGTGGTCTGGCTCGACCTGCCCCGGCACAAGGTGATGCGCCAGTTGCTCGGCCGGACGCTGCGCCGGATGGCGACCGGAGCCGAGCTGTGGAACGGCAACCGAGAGCGCTGGCAGAACCTGTTCAGGCTCGATCCGCAGGAGTCCATCCTCATCTGGGCTTGGACCAGGCATGCCAGCTACCGGGAGCGCTATCTCGGCGCCATGGCCGACCCGGCTAACTCACGCCTGACGTTCATCAGGCTCCGCTCGCGTAAAGACTCGGCGGCGCTGCTGGCCGAGCTGTCCCGGTCACCACGGGGCCTGGCAGACTGAAGACATGGTGATGGCCAGCCCGGATCCCGCCAGCTTGATCGCCCGGTACGCTCGCACGCTCGGCGACGTGATCGGGGACGGCCACCATGTGTCGTCACCGCTCGGTGCGTGGCTGCTGCTGGCCCTGTGCGCACCGGCCGCCCAAGGACAGGACGCCGCGAAGCTGGCCGGCGTGCTCGGCGCCGAGCCCGGCCCGGCCGCCGCGCTGGCCGGCGAACTCCTCAGCGAGCCGCATCCGCTGGTCGCCGCCGCGGCAGCGGTCTGGAGCGCGCCAGGAGCCGGAAGCCAGGCCTGGCTCACCGGCTTGCCGGCGCCGGTTACCCAGGGCGAGCCGCCCGACCAGGCGACCGTCGACCGATGGGCCCGCGAGCACAGCTTCGGCCTGATCGACAAGTTCCCTCTCCGGATCGATGCCGAGGTCTACCTGCTGCTCGCCACCGCGCTGGCGACGAAGGTGTCGTGGGAATCCCCGTTCGACCTCCGGCCGGGTACCGCGCTCGGCGGCTCCTGGCGGCTCGACCAGGTGCTCGCCTCGCCCGATCACCCGAGCCATTCCGCGTTCATCGCCAGCACGCCGAACGCCGGCGACGTCGCGGTCCACGTCGGCCGGGCCCAGGGCGGCCTGGTCGTGCTGTCGGTCATCGCCGCGCCTGACGTGCCCCGCGCTGACGTCGCCGACGCCGCTCACCAGTTGGCCATCGCCGTCGCCAGGAACGCCGAGGTATCCCGGCGGTCGCTGTTCGACCTGCCGCTGGGAGACGCACCGCTCTGGTCGATCAGGGAAGAACAGTCCGCCGGCGGTGCTGCCGAGCGGATACAGGCCGTGCTGCCCGCCTGGTCCGCCAGCGACACGCTTGACCTGAGCGATGACCGGCTCGGCTTCGACGCGGCCGGGCACGCGATCGGCGGCGGCGACCGGTGGGACGCCAGGCAGGCGGTCACGGCGAATTACAGCCGGACCGGATTCGAGGCCGCGGCGGTCACCGCGATAGCGGCCAGGATGGCGATGCGACCGCGCCAGCGCACCGCGCGGCTCGCCGAGCTGCGCTTCGCTCACCCCTACGCGGTCATAGCGGCGTCGGCGACCCAGCCCAGCAGCCCCTGGCACGGCCTGCCGCTGTTCTCCGCCTGGATAACCGAGCCGCGCGACGCGAGCTAAGCGCTGGTTCAAATACGCTGCTCGCTCCGACTCCAAGCCGCGCGCCTCATGGCTGTCACTTCAGTCACGCAGGCCACGGCAGCACCTCCAGCCTCTGGACCGTCGTCAAGATCATCGCGACATCCCGGATGAATGCGCATATTCATCAGGAATCCGGGGTGTGGATCCGCATATTCATCCGGCCGGGCCGCCGGACGCCGGGCCCTCCGCCGCAACCGCGTCCGCGTCAGTCGCAACGCCAGCCCCAGGTATCCGGCGCCCTCCGCTCTACCGCGGGCGACGTGCTCGGCCTTTAATGTCCTTCGCGCACTAATTGCAGCTTCTGGAACGCGGCAAATCAGTTTTATGCGGGCGAGATTAGGGCATCGGGACTTAGCGCGAATTCTCCGGGGATGGTCAGAAGTTTTCGCAAAGAACGTCATGCAGTGACCATCGGCATGCTATATCTCGCTCATCACGTGTGCGCAGATTGCCAGGTGGAGGCTATGGCCGTGAAATCGACGCCAATAGGCGCCGCTAAAATCGGCCGGACGCAATCGATCGCATTGGCCGAGCCGCAATACCGTAACGCTGTCCTTAGCCGGGACCTGCCAAGGCCCGGTCCGCGTGGTTATCCGCGCCACGCCCGGTCGCTCTCCGCGAGAGCGATGCGTCAGCGGCTGCTCCTAGTCGCCTTGGTACTGGCGGTAGCGGCTATCGGCTCGGCCGTCGCCGGACCTCGCATCTTCAGCGGCGCCATTAGCGTCAGCCGGCCAGGTCCCCGTCGGGCCGGCCCCAGCCCGAGTCCGGCTCAACTCGCCGCCGCTGCTTCCCGCAACGGCGCGGCGAGCTGGATCCGCAAGTGGGTCGCCGCGAATGCGGACATCGCCTGCGATGCCGTGATGTGCCAGGCACTGCTGGCCCACGGGATCGCCGGGGAGCGGTTGCTCCAGCTCGACCCCTCCGCGACCGACCCGCTCGGCGCTGACGTGGTGGTCGCGACGCTGACGCTCAGAACCCAGTTCGGCCGCAGGCTGGCCAGGGTCTACGCGCCGGCTGTGCTGGCCAGTTTCGGCACCGGCGACGCCGAGATCGACGTCCGGGTGGTCGGAGACGGGACCAACTACCTCAAGGCACTGCGCTCAGATGTGATCTCGCGGAAGATGGCCGGCGCCGCGCTGCTGCACAATCCGGAGGTTTCAGCCATCGGAACGGCAGCACGCGAACTCGCCACCGGACAGGTGGATTCGCGGCTGCTGACCACCCTGGTTGCCCTGGCCCACTGGGGTTGCCCGGTCAGCGTGCTCAGCTTCGGCGGGCGCGGTCCCAGATCGACCGCAGGAATGCCGTTGCTGTCGGCCGACGTCACGCCGCTCGTGGGCGGCCCAGGCATGCGCCTTACTTCCGGTCGTTCGCAGGCCGAGATGGCCAGGGAGGTAAGCAGGATCGTGCGGTTTCTTAATTCCCAGATTACGCCGCTTCGCCCGGCAAGCTTCACCCCGGTCCGCGGGGCCAAGGGCCGGATGATCGTGCGGGTCGACTTCACTGCGCCCGTGCAGTTCGGGGTATTCGACGGTACCCCGGTAGAGACAAATCCTATCTCGGTTCCAGTGCGCTAAATGCGCTCCGACGATAAAAGCAGAAAAGAGAGCTCATGCGACTTCTAATACCTAGGCAAACCATTCGGAAGGTGCTGATCGCTTGCGCGGTGTCGGCGGGCCTGCTTGCTAGCGCCGCTCCGGCTTCCTCGGCCCCGCTCGCCCGCACCGGCTGGCTGCGCCTCGCGCACCTGTCACCGAACACCCCGGCGGTTGATGTCTATCTGTACTCGTTCGGCAACCCGCGGGCGCAGGTCGTGCTCCATCACGTCAGCTACGGGACCGTGTCGCCGTATCTGCCTGCGCCCGCCGGCACCTACACCGTCGCCATGCGGGCCGCTGGTGCCGCCGCTAGTTCGGCGCCGGTGCTGTCTACCGCCGTGCACGTCAAGGTCGGGCACGCCTACACGGTCGCCGGCATGGGCCCGAAGGCCGGTCTGCGCCTGGTGGTCCTGGATGACCAGCTCACCGCGCCTTCCGGTCATTCGATGGTCAGGGTGATTCAGGCATCCATGCGCGAGCACCAGGTCACGGTGCGGAGCAAGACGCACCTGTTCGGCCGGAACCTGATCTTCGCGACGGCTACTCCCTTCGAGTCGCTGCCCCGAGGCAGTTACCTGGTGCACGCGGACGGCTCCACGGAGGCGGCGAGCGATCAGGTCGCGTTGCGGTCGGGCACGATCCACACGCTGGTCGTCCTTGACAACTCCGGTCACCTGAAGCTCGTCGACCTGACCGACGCCGTCGGTGCCAAGACGCTCCCGACGGTGGCACCGGCGACCGGATTCGGCGGTACCGCGGCCGGTGCGGCCGGTCCTTCGCTGCTGCCCTGGGCGGCCGTGATCTCGGCCGGGTTGCTGCTCGCCGCGATCGGCCTGGCCAGCTTGCGCAGGAACCGGCGTCAGCAGGCGGGGGTTTACACGGGGTCGCCACCCTTGGCCGACACCGCCGAGTGAAAGGACGGCACGCGGTACCGGCCGGCCGGCCGGCGGGCGGAATGATCGCCCTGCTGGCCGGCCTGCTGGTGCTGGTCGCGGGGACAGCCGGCATCACTACCGCTGCCTGGCACGATGATCACGCCCAGGACGTCTTCGGCCGGGTTCCGCACGTGACCGCGCCGCGCGGGCCGATCGCGGCGGTGCCAGGGCCCGCCCGGCAGGCCAAGGTGCCAAGGCCGGTTTTTCTGATCATCCCGGCCATTGGCGTGCGCACCAGGCTGGTCAAGCTCGGCATCACCGCGTCGGGGGCAATGGCCGTGCCGACCACCACCAAGGTGGCCGGGTGGTACACCAAGAGTCCTCGACCAGGCGCGATCGGGCCGGCTGTGATCGCGGGGCACGTCGATTCCTACCACGCGGAGGGAGTCTTCTTCCGGCTGCGTAGGCTGCGCCCGGGCGACCAGGCCTACGTGGTGCGGTCCAACGGCACGCTCGCCGTCTTCCGTATCACCTTGGTTCGCCTCTATCGCAAGTCCAGGTTCCCGTTCCAGGCCGTCTACGGACCGGTGCCGTATCCGGCGTTGCGGCTCATCACTTGCGGCGGGACATTCGACTACACCACCCGCAGTTACCTGAGCAACGTAGTGGCCTTCGGCGAGGAACTGACCGGGAAGAGCGTCACTCGCCGGTGAATGCCGGCTTGCGCTTCTCGGCGAACGCCCGCGGCCCTTCCTTGGCGTCGGCCGACATGAAGACCTTCATGCCGATCCGGGACTCGACGGCGAACGCTTCGTTCTCCGGCATCCCCTCGGTCTCGCGCAGGGTGCGCAAGATCGCCTGCACCGCCACCGGCCCGTTCTCGGCGATCATGCCCGCGACCTCGAGTGCCCGGGTCAGTGCCTGGCCGTCAGGCACGACCTCTCCGATCAGGCCGATCCGGTACGCCTCGGGCGCCTTGATGTGCCGTCCGGTGAGCAGCAGGTCGGCGGCGACCGTGTAGGGGATCTGACGAGCGAGCCTGACCGCCGAGCCGCCGAGCGGGAACAGGCCCCAGCGGGCCTCGGAGACGCCGAACCTTGCGCTCTCGCCGGCGATCCTGATGTCGGTAGCCTGCAAGATCTCGGTACCGCCGGCCACGGCCGGGCCCTCGACCGCCGCGATCAGCGGTTTGGTCAGCCGCCGGCCCTTGAGCAGCGCGTCGATGACGGTCACGTCCATGCCGGACGCGAACGAGTCGCCCGGATGCGAACTCGTCATCGCCTTGAGATCAGCCCCGGCGCAGAACGCGCCGCCCGCGCCGGTCAAGATCGCGACCCTGATTGCCGGATCGGCGTCGACCTGGTCCCAGGCCCCGCGCATCAGCGCCATCATCTCGCCGCTGAGCGCGTTGCGGGCGTGCGGCCGATTCATCGTGACGACCAGGACGGGCCCGCGCCGCTCGATCAGTGCGTGCGGTTGCTCCTCATCGGGCGATCGGCTCGTCATGGGACCTATCTCCTTGCGGCACCTTTTGTGTCCTTGCCGAACCTGCCCGGCCGGGTTGCCAGGTCACTGTAACAGGTTCTAGTTTCGTCCCATGGCACTCAACATCGCGGACCTATTCGAGCATGCCGCCGATGCGGTTCCCGACCGGATCGCGGTGGTGTGCGGCGACCGGAAGGTTACCTTCACCGAGCTCGATCAGCGCACCAACCAGCTCGCGCATTACCTGGCCGGCCTCGGGGTCGGCCCCGGCGACCACGTCGGCATGTACGCCCGCAACTCGATCGAGGCACTCGAGACGCTGCTGGCGACCTACAAGCTGCGAGCCCGCACGGTGAACATCAACTACCGCTACGTGGAAAACGAGCTGCGGTACATGTTCACCGACGCCGACCTCGTCGCGCTGGTCTATGACAAGGAGTTCGCGCCGCTGGTCAGCATCGTGCTGCCGGACTCCCCGCAGGTGCGCGGTTCCGTCGTGATCGGTGACCTAGGGGACGGCGATCAGGTTCCCGGCGTCCCGTACGACGAAGCGCTCGCCGCCGCTTCATCGGAGCGGGACTTCGGCCCGCGAAGCAACGATGACATCTACCTGCTGTACACGGGCGGCACGACCGGTTACCCGAAGGGCGTGCTGTGGCGGCAGGAAGACGTCTGGCGAACGCTGGGCGGCGGCATCGACTTCGTGACCGGCGAGCCGCTTGCCGACGAATTTGTGCAGTCGCAGAACGGGGCGAAGAACCCCGGCACGGTCAAGCTCTGCATCGCGCCGCTGATTCACGGCAGCGCGCAGTGGACCTCGCTGATGAGCTTCTTCTCAGGCGACACGCTCGTGCTGCTGCCGCACTTCGATGCCCACGAGGTCTGGCGGGCCATCGACCGCCACAAGATCAACCAGATCGTGGTGGTCGGCGACGCGATGGCCAGGCCGCTGATCGAGGCCTACACCGATGGCGGTTACGACGGATCCTCGGTCTTTTCCTTCTCTTCGAACGGCGCCTTGTTCTCCCAGCCGGTCAAGGACGCGGTCTTCGCCGCGATGCCGAACGTCGTGATCACCGACGCGATCGGCTCGTCGGAGACCGGGTTCACCGGGCTCAGCTTCGCGAACCGGGGCGGACACCAGGAGGGCGGTCCAAGGGTGAGCCCCGGGCCGAACACGATCGTGATCGATGACAACGGCCGCCGGGTAGGTCCGGGCGAGATCGGCCGGATCGGCCGGGGCGGGCACGTCCCGCTCGGCTATTACAAGGATCCGGTCAAGACCGCCGCGATGTTCGTGGAGGTGGACGGCGCCAGGTACGTGGTCCCTGGCGACTTCGCCAGGGTTGAGGTCGACGGCACCATGACCCTGCTCGGCCGCGGCAGCGCGAGCGTGAACACCGGCGGCGAAAAGGTCTTCCCCGAAGAGGTCGAAGGCGCGATCAAGGCCCATCCGAAGGTCTTTGACGCGATCGTGATCGGCATCCCGGACGAATTGCTCGGGCAGCGGGTCGCAGCGATCATCCAGCCGCGCGAGGGTGAGAAGGTGGATCTGCGCGACCTGGAGATCGTGGTCCGCACCCACGTGGCCGGATACAAGGTGCCCCGCACCGTCTGGTTCACCGACGCGATCGACCGGACCCCGAGCGGCAAGGCCGACTACCGCTGGGCCCAGAAGTTCGCCGAGGCCAGGCTCGCCGTTGCCGGATCCGAGACCACCGGGCCGGAAAACACTACTGAGGCGGAGGGTCACTAGATGCTGCGGACGCCGATCTGCGATTTGCTCGGCATCGAGCATCCGATCGTCGGCTTTACCCCGTCGGAGCACGTCGCCGCCGCGATCAGCCGGGCCGGCGGCCTTGGCGTGCTCGGCTGCGTCCGCTACAACGACGCGACCGACCTCGACGCCGCGCTGCACTGGATGGACGCCAACACCGACGGCCGTCCCTACGGGGTCGATGTCGTCATGCCGGCCAAGGTCCCGGCCGAGGGCAACCAGTTCGACCTGGGCGAGCTGATCCCGTCCGGTCACCGGGCCTTCGTCGACGAGACGCTGCTCAAGCTCGGCGTGCCTCCGCTGCCCGAAGACGGCCAGCGCAACGAGGGCGTGCTCGGCTGGCTGCACTCGATCGCGAAAGCGCACGTGGAGGTCGCCCTCACCCACCCGGTCGCGCTGATCGCCAACGCGCTCGGCTCGCCGCCAGACGACGTGATCGCCAGCGCGCACGCGCAGGGGATCAAGGTTGCCGCCTTGGCCGGCAAGGCGGAGCACGCGGTCAGGCACGTCGACCGGGGCGTCGACATCGTGGTCGCCCAGGGGCACGAGGCGGGGGGCCACACGGGCGAGATCGCCACCATGGTCCTGGTGCCGGAGATCGTGGACGCCGTCGATGGCGAGGTGCCAGTGCTCGCGGCCGGCGGCATCGGGTCAGGGCGCCAGATGGTCGCCGCGCTCTCGCTCGGCGCGGCCGGGGTCTGGATGGGCTCGTTCTGGCTCACTACCGCTGAATACGGCCTAGGACCCGCTCCGGCGGCGCTGCGCCAGGCCCTGCTGGCGGCGACCTCCTCGGACACGGTGCGGTCGCGGATCTACAGCGGCAAGCCGGCCAGGCTGCTGAAGAACAGGTGGACGAAGGCGTGGGAGGAAGACGACGCGCCGGAACCGCTGCCGATGCCGTTGCAGAACTTGCTGGTCAGCGAGGCGCACCAGCGGCTCATGCAATCAGGTGATCCCGAGGTAGTGCCGATGCCGGTCGGTCAGATCGTCGGCCGGATGAATGAGGTGCTCCCGGTGGCCGACGTCATGGCCGGGCTGCTCGAGCAGGCGCAAGAGACGCTGGCAAAGCTGGGCCAGCTGCGCTAGGACGCGTGCTGGGTCAGGCCGGTGATCACGCCGTTGGCCACGGTGAAGGTCAGGTTGATCACGTTAGTCTCGCCGTCAATCCCTACTTCCCTGGCTCGGGCCGTCACGGTGTTCCCCGTACTGGTCAGGCTCATGATCCCGATGTTGGAGTACTGTGCTAGCCCGGCTGCGAACGCCGTGAAATTCTGGCCGAGGTTCTTGCCGCCGAGGGCCCAGGCCCTGGAGAAGTCCGCGTTGTTGATGGCCTTGTAGTAGGCCCGCACGACGGCGCCCGGATCGGACTGAGCCGAGGCCCCGGCGGTTCGGCTTGAGCTTGGCGTCGTCACCCCGGGACTTGGCACCCGGTCGGGCAGGGCCGAGGTCTGGCCGCTGAAATGGATGACAAGCGCCACCCCGGCTGCGGCCACCAGTACCGCCGCCGCTGGCAGGTAAGCGAGCTTGCCTCGCCCCTTCCGCCTGGCCCGGACAGGCGCGGGCACCAGTAGTGGCGGCAGCGGCAGTGGTCGCGGCATCGGAGGCTGTTGCTGCGGAGCCTGCTGCCGCGGAGCCTGCTGCCGTGGAGGCTGCAGCTGTGGCTCCTGGACGGGCTCAGGGTGGTTTACGTGAACCGGATACCCTCGCTCATCCATCTTCACCGGCCCGCTGAAGACCCTGACGTTGGTCACTGGCTGGCTGCCGACGTTCGGATGCCGCAGGCCGGACTGCGCTAGCGGCGGCAGTTCGGCCAGGATCGTCGCCGGCGTAGGCCGCTCCGCCGGGTCCATAGCCAGGCAGCGTTCGATCAGCGGCCTGAGCTGGCCGGGCACCTTCGCGAGGTTCGGCGCGGTGTAAATCACCCGGTACAACATCACGGTGTCCCGGGCCGACCCGAACGGTCCCTCGCCGGTCGCCGCGTAAGTCAGCACGGCACCGAGGCTGAAGATGTCCGTCGGCGGCCCGATCGGCAGCCCTTCGGCCTGCTCGGGCGACATGAACCCGGGCGAGCCAAGGATGCTGCCGGTCACGGTCAATTCCCCGGCGTCCATCGGGCGGGAGATCCCGAAGTCGATGATCCTGGGCCCGTCGGCGGCGAGCAGCACGTTGGACGGCTTCAGGTCGCGATGAATAACGCCGGCGGCGTGAATGGCGGCCAGGCCCTCAGCCAAGCCTGCAGCAAGCCTGAGCACCGACTCCGGATCCAGCGGCCCCTGGTCGCGCACGGTTTCGGCGAGCGAGTTGCCCTCGACATAGGCGGTGGCGAGCCAAGGACGCTCGCAGTCAGGATCGGCGTCGACGACCGGGGCGGTGAAAATGCCGCCCACTCGTTTGGCGGCCTCGACCTCGCGGCTGAACCTGGCCCGGAAATCCTCATCTTGCGTCAGTTCGGCCTTGATGACTTTGACGGCGACCTTTCGGCCACCTGGTGAGCGGGCCAGATAGACCTGGCCCATGCCGCCGTCGCCGAGGCGACCAATCAGCCGGTATCTCCCCAGCTCGGCAGGATCGGACGCGCGAAGTTCCTCAATCACTGGGACAGGCCCCCCTTCCCGAGGGCAGCGTATCCCGGTGGTACAAAAAATGAAATGAGTGGCCGTTAGGTAAGGTATCCAAGCCAATATCCGCAAGAGCGGGGTGATTGGGTGCGAGCAGCACCTCACGGCCTGAGCTTTGGCGCAGTACTGCGCCAAAGCCGGCGGGCGGCGGCGCTGAGCCAAGAGGAGCTTTCCGACCTGACCGGGCTGTCCGTCCGTACGATCAGCGGTCTTGAGGCAGGCCGGACGGCCAGGCCCTACCGGCGCAACGTGCTCCTGCTCGCTGACGCACTCGGCCTGACCGGGGAGGATCGTGAGCTGCTGATCCGCCTGGCCCGCGAGCCGGCTGAATCGGCAGGCCCGGCACCGCCGGGAGCTAGGTCTCAGCACGCCGAGTCGCGGGAGGCGGCCAGGTCAAACCGGCCGCCCGCCCGGCCGGCTCAGCTGCCGCCGGATATCGCGGAGTTCACCGGCCGGGCCGCGCAGGTGGACTCGCTCATCAACGTACTCACCAAGTCCGGACATCCGGTCAGTATCGCGGCCGTCACCGGAGCTGGCGGGGCGGGGAAATCTGCACTCGCAATTCATGTCGCACACCGGCTGAGCTCGGCCTTTCCTGACGGCCAGCTCTTCGTCGAGCTGCAGGGTTCTGGTGAGCAGCCGGCAGACACCGATGAGGTGCTGGCCAGGCTGCTCAGGCAACTGGGCGTGGCCGACTCGGAAATTCCAGCCGACCTGGCCGGGCGCACGGCCGAATTCCGCACCAGAATGGCCGGCCGGTCGATGCTGCTCGTCCTCGACGACGCCGGTGATGCCGCCCACGTCCGCCCGCTGCTGCCAGGCAGCAGCGCGTGCGCCGTGCTGGTGACCAGCCGGGGCGTGCTCGCTGATCTTGAAGGTGGCCGGGTACTGGAGCTCGGCGCGCTCGATGAGACCGATGCTCGCGCGCTGTTCTCGGCCATCTGCGGACCTGAGCGAGCAGCCGCCGAGCCCGAGGCGGTAACGGCCGTGCTAGCCGCGTGCGGCGGCTTGCCGCTGGCGATCAGGATCGCGGCATCACGCCTGATCTCGCGTCCGGCCTGGGACATCGCCGTACTCGCCGGGCGGCTGCGCGACGAGCGGCAACGGCTATCAGAGCTCGCGGTGGGCGACCTGGCCGTGCGCGCGAGCTTCCAGGTCAGCTACGCGACGCTGGCGGCGGGCGACGCCGGGCGCGCGTTCCGGCTGCTCGGATTGTGGCCCGGCGCCGACATCGGCTTGCCGGCCGCCGCCGCGCTGCTTGGCCTCCCCGCGGAAGCGGCATCTGAACTGCTCGAGCGGCTAGTCGATGTCCACATGCTGGAGACGCCGGCCGCCGATCGCTATCGCTTCCACGACCTGATCGGCGTGTTCGCGGCCGAGTGCGCCGACTTGGACGAGTCGCCGGACTCGCGGCAGGCGTCGGTCGGCCGGATCCTGCGCTGGTACCTGCACTCCGCCGATGTGGCGTTGCGCGAGCTAGGGATCTTCAACCGGGCCGACCTCACGATGGTGCCCGCCGGTACGCAGGTGCTGCCGGTGACGTTCGTCAGCAAGGACGCGTCCGCGCAGTGGTGCGCGGACGAACGAGACAACATGGTCAGCGCGGTCGGGCTGGCCAGGCAAAGTGCCGCTCCGCAGATCTGCGCACAGCTCGCCGAGGTGTCCTTCCGCTGGTTTCAGCGCAGTCCGTGGCGCGGCTGGGTCGATGTGCTTAAGCAGGGAACCGACTGTGCGGACGGGCTGGCGGACCTCGCCCCACGGGCGTGGCTGCGATGTTTCCTTGGCATCACCAAGATGCTGCTCGGCCGGCACCTCGATGCGATCGATCACCTGGAGGAGACCGTGGAGCTGAGCCGGATGACCGGTAACAGGGCCTGCGAGGCCCTGGCGGTCGGGAACCTCGCGATCCTCTACAAAGAATTCAAGCGATACGACGACGCCATCGCGAGCCTTGAGCAGGTGCTGGTCATCGATCCGCAGATGGCCCGTCCCGGATCTGTCCTGGTCAACCTCGGCACGGTCTATATCGAGGCCGGCCGGCTCGAAGAGGGAACGGCTCGGCTGGAAGATGCCCTGGCGCTGCTCAGCTCCTGCGCCGACCTGCGCGGCGAGAGCCTGTGCCGGTCGATGCTCGCCGACGCCTACCGCAAGCTCGGCCGGACCGGCGATGCGATCCGATCCGCCGAGCAGGCCCTGGAGATCAGCCAGCGTGTGCACGATGAGTACTACGAGGCGGCCGCCTGGGCCACGCTCGGCCAGGTCCTGGCCGACTCCGGGCGCACCGAGCGGGCTCGGTACTGCCTGGACCGCGCGCTGCGGCTAGCCGACCGGCTGGGCGTGCCGGAGACGAAGGAGATCGCCGCCAGCCTGGCCGCGCTCGACGCGAATGATCAGCCGAAGGGCAGGTCGCGCTAGCCAGCGACCAGGACATCCCCGAGCCTGAGCAGCTGGGCGGTGGCGCCGCCGAGTGCGAATTCGTGCCGCTTGGCGGCGGCGAAATACCGGTGGACAGGATGGCTGACATCGATGCCCACCCCGCCGTGCACGTGAACCGCGGTGTGCGCGACTCGGTGCCCGCCCTCGGCGGCCCAGAATTTGGCCGTCGCGATCTCGGCCGCAGCGGGTAGGCCGCTCTCAAGCCGCCAGGCCGCCTGCCACATGGTCAGCCTGATCGCCTCGACGTCGATGTAGGCGTCGGCTAGCCGCTGGGCCACCGCCTGGAACGCGCCGATCGGCCGGCCGAACTGCTCTCGGGTCTTGGCGTAATCGGCGGTCATTTCCAGCGCGCGCTGGGTGGTTCCCAGCGCAAGCGCGCAGACCCCGACCGTGGCCCTGGCGGTCAGCCAGGGCATGAGCTCGTCTCCGGCGCCGAGCAGCCGGTCCTGGCGCAAGGCCACGCCGGCCAGTTCTAGCTGGGCCGCGCCGGGGCCGGTGATCAGCTTCTGCCGTTCGACGGTCACCCCCTGGTCGGCTGATTCGACGCAGAACACCGCTGTTCCTTCCGGCGTCCTGGCCGGCACCAGGAACACTTCGGCCGCAGCACCGGCCGGCACGGCGGTCTTCATGCCCGTCAGCACCCAGCCGTCGCCAGATCGTTCCGCTGTCGTCGGGGCTGATCCGCTGGGCTCAGCGAGCGCGACCGTGAGCACGAGGTCGCCCGCGGCGGCGGTCGCCGCGTACCGGGCGATCTGCTCCGAGGTGCCGAACCTGGCGATGGCGGCCGCCCCGCAGGCGATCGACTCCAGGTACGGCACCGGCGCGACGGTCCGGCCCACCTCGATCAGGATCGAGCACTGCTCCGCCAGCCCGTACCCGTCACCGACGCCGTCGGGCAGCGCGGCCGCGAGCACGCCCGCTCCGGCCAGGTCGGCCCACAGCGCCTCGTCGAAGCCGAGTCCGTCCCGCTCAAGGGCGGCCAGCCGATCCGGGGTTGCCCGGTCGGTCAGGATCTGCCGGCTGAGCGCGGCGAGTTCGGTCTGCGCTTGCGTCACAGAGAAATCCACGAGCGGTCTCTTTCCGTCGGCGTCAGCTTCTGTCGGCGTCAGCTTCTGTCCGCCTCAGCTTCTGTCCGCCTCAGCTTCTCTCGGCGTCAGCGCTTGTAAGGCAAGCCCAGCGCGGCGGCGGCGATGATGTCGCGCTGGATCTCGTTGGTGCCGCCGCCGAATGTCAGGATCAGGGCCGACCGGTGCGTCCGCTCGATCCGCCCGGCCAGCAGCGCGCCGGGGGAGCCGGCCGAAACGGTGGCGCTCGCGCCGAGCACCTCCATCAGCAGCCGGCAGGCTTCGATGGTCAGCTCAGTGCCATAGACCTTCGTCGCCGACGCGGCGGCCGGGCCGAGTTGCTTGCCGTTGTCGATCTCGGACGCGACCTGCCAGTTCAGCAGCTTCAGCACCTCGGTTCTGGCGTGCACCCGGGCGAGACTGAGCTTCACCCACTCCGCGTCGATCACCTTGCCGCCGTCGGGGCCAGGCGTCTGCGATGCCCATCGGGTCACGTCGCGGAGCGCGGTCTGCATCGGTGCGGCCGAGGTCAGCGACACCCGCTCATAGTTGAGCTGGTTGGTGATCAGCGGCCAGCCCTGGTTCTCCGCGCCGACCAGATTGGTGACCGGGACCCGGACATCGGAGTAATAAGTGGCGCTGGTGGCTATCCCGGCCAGCGTCGGCACCGGCGTCGAGGAGAAGCCGGGGGCGTCGGTCGGGACGATGATCATCGACAGGCCCTTATGCCGGGGCAGGTCGGGGTCGGTCCGGCAGGCCAGCCAGACGTAATCCGCGTAATTGATAAGCGAGGTCCACATCTTCTGGCCGTTGATCACGTACTCGTCGCCGTCTCTGACCGCCTTGGTCCGCAGCGCCGCCAGGTCCGTGCCCGCCCCTGGTTCTGAGTAACCTATGGAAAAGTGAAGCTCCCCCGAAGCAATTTTCGGCAAATAAAAAGACTTTTGCTCTTCGGTGCCGAACTTCATGATCGTCGGCCCGACGGTATTGATTGTCAGGAACGGCACCGGGACGCCGGCCACGGCGGCCTCGTCGGTGAAGATGAGCTGGTCGGTCACGCTGGCGTCGCGGCCGCCGAACTCGGCGGGCCAGCTGAGCGTGAGCCAGCCATCCGAGCCGAGTTGGCGCACGATCTCCTTGTAGGCCTGGCCGTCGCCGTAGTCGCCGCCGGTCCTGATCAGGGCCGCGCGCCGGTCTGGCGTCATCAGCTCGGCGAAGTACGCGCGCAGCTCAGCCGCGAGCTTGTCCTGCTCTGGCGTGTAGGCCAGGTGCATCCGTCCTCCCGCGTGCCGCCCAGCTGGTAGAACGTGTTCTAGTCTAGCCGGAGTGCGTGCAGGTCTGCTTGTGCGGATGCGACGAACTGACACTGCAGGACTCTGATGACGTACCGGCCAGCCGGCTGAACTTGACGCGATGGAAGCCAGGCGGGATCGGTACCCGCAGCAGGGCTACGTTCGCCTTGGTCGGGGGCAGCCAGGATACGTCGCTCCGAGTCGTGACATTGCTGAATTTCGTGACCATTCGGACCGGGGCGTAGTCGCTCCGCTTAACCCAGAGCGTCGAGTACATGTCCCCCGCCGACACTGCGAAGCTGGTCGCCGTCTTGAGTTTGATCGTCTGGATTCCGTTGACCTGTGCGGTGCCGGAGACAACTAGATCGCCGCACTTGATCAGCTTGTGGACTCCCCTGATCCAGGAGGTCAGGGCGGTCGGGCTCTGCGGGAGGAAGAGATTGTCCCGATGGCAGCTGAGAGTGGGAGTGGTGAGGTCAAAGCCCCCTGGGCCACGGGCCCATTCCTTGCGGCCGTAATCCACGATGGTGCGGCGCAGGTACCGCTCCGGATCACCGTCGAACCGCCGCCATCGGGCCAGCAGTCGCTCGACGGCGGCCTGGAGCAGGTCCTCGCCGGCCTGGCGGCCGCCGGCCATCAGGGCGGCGCTGCGCATCAAGTGGTCGCCGCGCTGGGCCAGAAAGGCCGTCAGCTCGTCGGTGCCACGATTCTTGGTCATCCCGTCCCTTTCTCTCACCCGCCAAGCACGAAGAAGTAAGGGACGGGGTTCCATCAATGAGCAATTACCCGATCGGCGGCAGTAGCAGGCAGCTATCGCCGAATTCGTGCCAGAGATAGCCGTGCTGCTCGGCCTCGGCGTAAGTGACGTCCACCAGCTTGCTGCCGGCTACGGCCTGCAGCAGGGCCAGGTGCGAGGCCTCGGGATCGTGCCAGCCGGTGATCAGGCCGTTCACCACCCGGGCGGCCCGGCCGTAGCCGAGCACGAGGTCGGTCCAGCCGCTGGTGGCCTTCACCACCCCGTCCTCGCCGGCCGCGCTCTCCACGGCCCTGGTGCAGGTGGTGCCGAGCGCCACGACTCTGCGGCCGTCCTGGCGGGCCAGGTTGATCAGGTGCGCGGTCGGCTCGGAGACTGAGAACCGCTCGGGTAGCGGCAGTTCGTGCGCCTCCAGCGAGGCGACACCGGTGTGCAGCGTGATCGGCGCGAAGCTGACGCCGCGCGCGATGAGGCCGGCGACCAGGTCGCCGGTGAACGGCCGTCCGGCGCTCGGCATCTCGGCGCTGCCGGGATCGCGGGCGAACACGGTCTGGTAGGCCGCGAGCGGCCACGGGTCGGGAACGTAGGAGTACCTGATCGGCCGTCCGTACCTGGCCAGGTATTCGTCGACGGTGCTGGTTTCCTGGTTGCCTTCCTGGTTGACCGACGCGGCCCACAGACGGTCGCTGTCGCTCTCGGGGTACCGGTAGAGCAGCGTGAGCGAGTGGCCAGCCGGCAGGGCGATGGTCTCGCCCTGCTTCGCGTTGAGCACTCGCTCGCGCCCGGCCGTGTTCTGCCGAAGCTCGACGAGCCAGGTGGCGCCATCTTGCGAGGACTCTGTCAGAGGGGTCGAGAAATGGACGGTCACCAGTTGCCCATCGGCGTGGCCGCAGCCCCGGCTGCCGTCCACCGCGGCCGCGATCGTGCCCGAGGTGTTGACCACGAGCAGATCTCCTGCCCGCAGGTACCGGCCGAGGTCGGCGAAGGTGGCGTGGGCCAGTCCGTCCGGCGTCGCGGCCAGCAGGCGCACGCCGTCTCTGGAAAGCCCGCGTTCTTCTGGCGGGCTGCTTGCTGGCGATCTCATCGGGCTGCCTCCTGTGTAATCGTGAGTTCGGCGGCTCGGTACCGGCCGCTCGGCGGGCGTTCGTCCAGCAGCCTGAGCAGGGCGGGAACGACGGTGTGCGGCTCGGGCCGGTCCGAGATGTCCTCGCCGGGGAAGGCCTGCTGGTGCATCTGCGTCCGCATGTCGCCCGGGTCGAACGAGTAGCACCGCAGCCTCGGCTCCTCCTCGCCCAGCACGGCGGTGAGCTGGTCAAGCCCGGCCTTCGACGAGCCGTAGCCGCCCCAGCCTGGATAGGCCTCGACGGCTGCGTCCGAGCTGACGTTCATGATGATGCCGCCGGCGGCGGTTAGCGGTTCGATGACGGCCTGGATCAGCGCCAGCGGCGCGATCACGTTGGTCTCGTAGACCTGACGCAGCTCATCGATCCGATAGTCGGCCAGTTGCGGCAGCGGGCTGATTCCGAGCGTGCTGGCGTTGTTGATCAGCAGGTCCAGCCGTCCGCCGGCCTGGCCGACCAGGGTCGCTAGCTGCTGCCGGTGGCCGGCATCGGTGACGTCGCCCGGCACGGGCGTGATGCGGGGGTGTCCACGGGTCGCATCGGCAAGCTCGGCGGTTGCGCGCGCGTCGACGATGAGCGTCCAGCCTCGTTCGGCGAGCGCCTCAGCGGTCGCGCGGCCGAAGCCCTTGGACGCGCCGGTAATCAGTGCGAGGGGCATGACATCTCCTTGCCTTCCGATCCTTGCGTTCCGATATGTGCCATCGGTCCTGTGCCATACTGGTAGTTGAAGTCAACTTGAAGTCAAATGCTCGGCCGGATGGGCCGGATGGCCGGATCGGCTGGACGGGCTGGACCCGGCGCCAGGTTGGAGGAGTTGTGCTCAGCACGGACCTGCTGACGGTCGGCGAGATCGCGCGGCGCAGTGGCTTCGCCGAGTCGGCCGTCCGCTACTACGAGGGTCTTGGCCTGCTGTCCGCCACCAGGACATCCGGCGGGCAGCGCCGGTTCGAGCGGAGCACCTTGCGCCGATTGGCCTTCATCAGGGCGGCGCGCAACATCGGCCTTAGCCTGGACGAGGTCGCGGCCGCGCTGGAATCGCTGCCGGCCCAGCGGACGCCGACCAGGTCAGACTGGACCAAGCTGTCCGGGGACTGGCGCAACCGGCTGGACGACCAGATCAAGGCACTCGAGGCGCTGCGAGATGGCCTCGCATCCTGCATCGGATGCGGTTGCCTCTCGCTGGACCGCTGCGCGATCTCGAACCCGGCTGACCTGGCCCGGGCCGACGGTCCTGGTGCCGCTTACCTGCCGAGCGGCCTTCGCCGGGCCGAGAGCCGCTGATGAGGTCGGCCGAGGAGCCTGCTTGCCACTTGTATTTTGATGGCATTGCATGCAAAATGCATGTTGTGACTTCTATTACCGTCCGCGATGTACCTGACGAGACGAGAGACGAGCTTGCCGCCAGAGCGGCTCGGACCGGCCGGTCACTGCAGGAGTACCTGCGGGCGACCCTGATCGACCTCGCGCGCCGGCCGGACGTGGATGTGATGATCGAGCGAGTCCGCTGGCACAAGTCGATGACCGAATCGACGCTTCCGGCGCACGAGATCCTGGCGCTTAAAGACGAAGATCGCAGGTAGCCCATGTCCCTTGTGGTCGTGGACGCCTCCGTCGTCGTGGCCGCACTCGTGGACAGCGGCCCGGACGGCCGCTGGGCCGAGCAAGTGCTCCTGTCCGGTTACCTCGCCGCACCGCACCTGCTGCCTGCCGAGGTCGGCAACGTCCTTCGCCGGGCCGCGCTGACCGGCCAGATCTCGGCCGACGCGGCCACGCTGGCGCATGCCGACTTGCAGTCCCTCAGGATTGACCTGTTCCCCTACGAGCCGTTCGCCGACCGGATCTGGGAGCTGCGGGCCAACGTCACCGCCTACGACGCGTGGTACGTCGCGCTCGCGGAGTTCCTGGATTGCCGGCTAGCGACCCTGGACGCGAGGCTCGCGCGAGCCCCGGGTATCAGCTGCGGCCTGACTATCCCAGTCGCGCGCATCTAGCAAGGCCGCTCAGCTGGGCGATCAGGCCGCTTGGCCGCTCGGGCGCGCCGCGCCTAAACTGGAACGCGTTCTAATTGTGCAAGCGCGCGAACCACGACCAGCACGATCGCGACGCCCGCCACCGCGACCGCAACGAGGGAGCAACATGGGAGAGGCGTTCATTGTTGACGCGGTGCGGACGCCGGTCGGGCGGCGGGGCGGCGGCCTGGCCGGAGCTCACCCGGCCGACCTCGGCGCGCACGTGCTCTCGGCTCTCATCGCCCGCACCGGCATCGATCCGAACGCGGTCGACGACGTAATCTTCGGCTGCGTCGACACGATCGGCCCGCAGGCCGGTGACATCGCCCGCACGGCTTGGCTCGCCGCCGGCTTGCCCGAGGCAGTGCCGGGCGTCACCGTCGACCGCCAGTGCGGCTCATCCCAGCAGGCCGTTCATTTCGCCGCCCAGGCCGTGCTCAGCGGGACCGCCGATCTGGTCGCGGCTGGCGGGGTGCAGAACATGAGCCAGATCCCGATCGCGGCGGCGATGATGGCCGGGCAGGCGTTCGGGCACGAGAATCCGTTCACCGGCTCGGACGGCTGGCTGGCCAGGTACGGGGACCAGGAGATCTCCCAGTTCCGGTCGGCCGACCTGATCGCCGACAAGTGGAACATCAGCCGGGCCGCGATGGAGGAGTTCGCGCTCGCCAGCCACCAGCGAGCGGTCGCGGCCATCGACGGCGGACACTTCACCGCCGAGATCGAGCCCTACGGCGACCTCAAGGCCGACGAGTGCCCCCGCCGCGACACCAGCCTGGAAAGAATGGCCGGCCTGAAGCCGCTGAGACCGGACGGCGTCACCACGGCCGCTCTCTCCAGTCAGATCGCCGATGCGTCCGCCGCCCTCCTCATCGCCTCCGACCGGGCCGTTGCCGAACACGGGCTGACGCCAAAGGCGAGGATCAGGCACATCAGCGCCCGCGGCGATGACCCGGTCATGATGCTGACCGCCCCGATCGTCGCGACCGAGCACGCGCTGCGCCGCTCCGGCCTCACGCTCGACGACATCGACTTGATCGAGATCAACGAGGCCTTCGCCTCGGTCGTGCTCGCCTGGCAGCGCGAGACCGGTGCTGACCTTGCGAAGGTCAACCCGAGCGGCGGCGCGATCGCGCTCGGCCACCCGCTCGGAGCGACCGGCGCTCGCCTGCTGACCACCCTGCTCTACGGCCTAGAGCGCACCGGGGGGAGGCTCGGCCTGCAGACCATGTGCGAAGGTGGCGGCCAGGCCAACGTGACGATCATCGAGCGTCTCGCCTAGCCTCACTCACCGGCCTTGCCGGTAGCGAGTTCGACCACGATATCCAGGTGCCCGAGGTGCCGCGCGTATTCCTGCAGCACGTGAAACAGCACCCGCTCCAGATTCGCCGGATCGCCGCCGGCCCACCGCTCGCCTGGCTGGCCGACCTCGCCGAGATTATGGGCCTCGATGATCTCCCGGCTGCGCGCCGCCTGCGCGGTGAGGTCGGCGACCAGCGATTCCCGAGTGTCCGAGTCCGTCAAAACCCAGCGCTCGTCGACCTGATCTCCCCACGGATCGGGGACCGGCTGCCCCATGAACCCCCATTCCAGCCATCGCCGCTCCATGTAACGCAGGTGCTTGACCAATTCCAGCGGCGACCAGCCTGAGGGCAGGCGGCTGGTGCGCAACTCCTCGGGCGGCAACTCGCGCAGCTTGCCGATCACCCGGGCCCGGAAATAGTCGAGATACCGGAGAAACACCTTGGCGCGCGAATCCGCCGGAACGGACGGCGAGGGGAAATCCACTCAACCTCCAGGTGCGATGGTCCTGGTCAGGGCAGTAACCCCGATCGTAACCACGGCGAAGATCACGGCCGCGATCAGATCATGCTGAACCACCAGCCCGGCCGTCGCCAGCCCGAACAACACGATCTCCACGATGAGCCGCCAACTACTGGGTCGTGTCCCGGTCAGGCAAGGCGGCGTTTCCGTCAGGCAACTGCGCGATCCGCTCTCGCGCCTGCGCCATGATCGACTCGATCAGCTCGCCTGCTGACGGCAGGTCCCCGATCAGCCCGGCCACCTGCCCGGACGACATCAGCCCCAGGTCAGGACGCCCGTCCACCATCGCGGCCTTCAGCAGCATCGGCGTGTTGGCCGCCATCAGCACCTGGGCCCAGCTCAGCCCGGCACTCGCCCGCATGGCCCGCCCCTGCTGGATCAGTTCCGCCCAGCCCAGCCCCGACACGGACCGGAACCCGGCCGCCGCCCGCACCGACCGAACCAGGCCGCTCATCGCCCCAGCCCGGTCAAGCTGCTCAACCATCGCCGTCCGCAGCACCCGATGCGGCACCCCGTCGACCTTGGTGGTGACCACGGTCCCGTTGACATCGGCGGCCAGATAGACCGCCTTGACCTCATCGGCGACCGGGCTGTCCGAGGTCAGCAGGAACCTGGTGCCCATCGCGATCCCGGCCGCCCCGTAGGCGAGCGCCGCGACCAGCCCGCGCCCGTCGAAGTACCCGCCCGCCGCGATCACCGGAATCTCCACCGCGTCCACGATCTGCGGGATCAGCAGGCTGGTCGGCACCGCTCCGGTGTGCCCGCCGCCCTCACCGCCGGTCGCGATCACGGCGTCGATCCCCCACCCGGCGACCTTCTCCGCGTGCCGCCGCGCGCCGACCGATGCGATCGTGATCACGCCCGCGTCTCGGAGCCGGGCGATCATTTCCTTCTTCGGGGCGAGCGCGAACGAGGCGACCGGCACTTTCTCGGCGATGATCAGCTCAATCCGCTCCGCCGCGTCGCCGGCGTCGGCCCGCAGGTTCACCCCGAACGGCGCCGGCGTTCGTGCTTTTACCGCCTTTATGGCAGAAAGCATTTCCTCGGGTCTCATAGTCGCGGAAGCGATAATGCCGAGTCCGCCGGCCTGCGAGGTCGCGGCCGTCAGCCGGGCCCCGGCGACATAGCCCATCGCCGCCTGGACGATCGGGTACTTGATGCCGAGCAGCTCGGTCAGGGCGGTCTTCACCGCACTTCTGCCTCGCGCAACCCAGCCGGGTCGAGTCGAGCGATCAAGCCCAGCTCGTCCTGGGACGGCGCAGGAGTGACGCCCGCCGAGCTGACGTCCAACGGGAATCCGGTCAGTTCCTGCACCTGCTCGGCAGTAACCCCGGGATGCACCGACACCAGCCGCATCGAGTGGCCGGCACCGCCGAAGTCGAGGACGGCCTTGTCGGTCACCACCAGCCGCAATTCGTGCGCGGGCGGCGTCCGGTCGTAGCCGATCCCGCTGACCATGCTCACGTGCTCGACGAACACCCGAGGCGAATGCCTGGGCACCCAGTAGCTCACCGGATGGTTGATCGTGTTGCCAGGCGCCCCGCGCACCCCGAGAAGCTGCACCTTCGGCCTGGCCCAGTCGCCGATCGAGGAGATGTTCTGATTGCCGTACCGGTCGAGCTGGGCGGCTCCCATCATCATGTGCCGCCGCCCGGTCGCGACCAGCCGGAGCACGTCCCGGTAGGGCATCCAGCCCTCGACGATCTCGTCCGCGTCGAGCAGCATCGCCTCGCCGTCGGTGACCAGCAGTTCGGGGGAGAACGTCAGCCGCGCCAGCCTCGCCCCGAGCGACGGTATGAGTCCCATCGGGCTGGCCAGGATCGCCCCGTCCCCGCGCCAGGCCTGGGCACAGGCGACGACGCAGATGTCAGCGACCGAGGTGCTCATTGGCGCGCCTCCGGCACGACGTTCATCGGACTGCCTCCTGGTAACTAGCCTCGTCGCCGTCCAGGTATTTCTGGCGGAACGGTTCCCACTTTTCATCGCTGGCGGCCGCCGCCGCGTACTCGGCCTGGAACGTCTCGTCCCGCCCGTAGTCAGGCACGCACGAGGTGAAATGCGCGCCGTTGGGAGTCTCGACCACCCCGTGCACCATTGCCCGGTTGACCAGGAGTGACTGGGGCGGCCCATCGCCCCGCAGCGCGCTGGTGGGCACGATCCGCTCACACGACATGAACGCCTGGTCGGCCGCCAGGCAATACAGGTCATCGAAATAAGGATCAGGCCCGAGGTACTGCCCGTTTCCGCCGGCGTCCGCCCGGTTCATGTGCACCAGCGCGACATCGAGCCGCAGCGCGGGCACGGCCACGAACTCCTCGCCATCCTCATAGGGCGACCGCACTGTCAGCAGGCCGGTGTTGACCGCCAGCACGTCAGAGCCGAGCCCGGCCCGAGTCGGCAGGAACGGCAGTCGTTGCGTCGCCGCGAACAGCCCGAACTGCATCATGCCCTCGTCATACTCGGTCAGCGCGATCGTTCCCGCCTGGCGGGCCCGCCGGTAATGCGGTTCGAGCGGAATCGAGTCCAGCGACACGAACCCGCACACCACCCGTCGCACGCATCCCAACGCGATCAGCAGCCCGACATCCGGCCCGCCGAACGAGACGACGGTCAAGTCCGTGACCCCGGACCGGGCTAGCGCCCGGACTAGCGCCATCGGCTTACGCCGCGACCCCCACCCGCCGATCCCGATCGTCATCCCCGGCTTGATCGCGGAGACGACGTCCTCGATCCCGAGCGTCCGGTCGATCATGAGGCTCCGCCTTTGCGATCGACGAACTCTTGCCTGGCCCGGTCAGAAACCCCGGACAAGTTGAGCTCAAAAGTGAACCCCTGCTCATACCGGTACGAACGCTTCACGTCGACCGGGTCGATGCCGTTCAGCGACTGCTTAGCCAGCCGGAGGATCTCGCCGTTCTTGCCCGCGATCTCGGCGGCGACCGCGCGCGCCGCGTCCCGCAGCCGATCGGCCGGCACAACCTCGAGCACGGTCCCGTACGCGTGCAGTTGCGCGGCCGGGACGCTGCGGCACGTGTACACCATCGTCCGCATGAGTTGCTGCGGCACCAGTCGGGCCAGATGCGTCGCCGCCCCGAGCGCACCCCGGTCAACCTCAGGCAGCCCGAAGGTGGCGTCTTCGCTCGCGACCACCAGATCGGCGTTCCCCGCCAGCCCGACCCCGCCGCCAAGGCAGAATCCCTGAACCGCCGCGACCACCGGCACCGCGCACTCATACACGGCCGCGAACGCCGCGAAGCACCCACGGTTCGCTCCGACCAGCGCGTCGTATCCCGAGGTCCGCTGCATCTCCTTGATGTCGACCCCGGCGCAGAACCCGCGCCCGTTCGCGGCCAGGACGACCGCCCGCACACCGGTGTCCTGCCCAGCCGCGATCACCGCGTCCGCCAGGTCAAACCAGCCCTGCACCGGCAGCGCGTTAACCGGCGGATAGTCGATCACCACTTCGGCGATCCCGTTTTTGCAGTCGACTTCAATCCCCATCGGCACCCCAACCTAGCGTTTGCTTGGCAGCCAACATCAGGAATCGTAATGCAGGCCTAGCTCATCACAGAGGGCTATGTACCAGGGCCGGGGCTGCCCCAGAACTAGCTGGGTGAGGACCGCTGCGAGCCCGTGAAACACGTCAGTGCTCGGCCCGACGTTCCCGTAAGCCGCGTAGTCGAAGCTCAGCGATCCGCCGGGAAGATCACCCACTTTGGCTGCGCCCGCGCCGAAGCCACGAACCACGCTGCCGACGCATTCTTCGGGCAGGCCGAAGGCAGCCTTGCCTTCCGGACGCCGAGGCGCCCAGGCGAGGCTGCCAGCCATGGGCTGGCCGCCGTCGGCGCGCACGGTCAATGTCAGGCAGTCGCCCGGTGCCCACGTGAAGACCGCGCCGAGCAGCCCGTACCAGAAGGCTCCGTGAAAGAAGGCCACCAATTCGATGGCGACGCTCGCGTCCGGCCGGGGGTCGGTCTCCTTGGCATCGACGACGCACTCGGCCGCCGACCCGCGCAGCGCGGGCAATTCCGCCGGGTTCCAGCGCCGGGAGGTACCAACGGGCTCAAGAAGCAGCTGATGCATGCGGACCCGCCCATCGCAGTCGAGCTTGACGTGCCCGAGGTCATACTGCACCACGGCCGTCCCATCTGGATCCGGCTGAATCTGGGCATTGAGAAATTCCTCGATGCCGACGCGATTGAGCCGGTCAAGG
>DASYAT010000158.1:0-16284 GCA_036501205.1 Streptosporangiaceae bacterium
CCGCCAAGCGCGGCCACTACGTAATCGGCGGCCTTACCCCCGGTCACTACCTAGTGCAATTCGGTTCCTGCATCGGCCAGGCCGTCCGGTGGTATCACAACGCCCCGGACCTCGCGCACGCGCGGCCGGTCACCGTGCGAGCCGGGAGAACCACCACCAGGGTCAACGAGGTCCTGACCGCGGGCGGCAGCATCTCCGGACTCGTCACCGGCCCGTCAGGCCAGCCAGCGAAGCAGGTCTGCGTGCAAGCCTTCAACCCGGCGTCACTGGCCTTCAAGGAAGCTCGGACGAACAAACTCGGGCAGTACTCCGTCCGCGCGCTGGATAGCGGACGCTACTCGCTCTACTTCGCCCCCTGCTCCACGACGGGCCCCAACCTCGGGGCCGCCACCCGGCCAGGCCTGGTCAAGATAACCGGCACCCAGGCCAAAACCGGCATCAACCTGGCGCTCAAGGCCGGCGGCATCATCTCCGGCCGGGTGCTTGATGGCCCAAGCGCCAAGACACCGCAAGCCGGCACCTGCGTGGCTGCGATACCAGCCAAGCCGAACGGCAGCCTGCAATCAATCAGGACTAAAGCCGACGGCACTTACGCGCTCCCCGACCTGGATCCCGGTAAGTACCAGGTCTACTTCGGCGACATCTATTGCATCGACTTCGGCCTTGACATCCCGTCGCGCGAAGCGACCACCGCGCCGCAGTGGTTCAACAACCAGGCCGTGCGGTCGGCGGCAACCACGATCACGATCGCATCCGGCCACACCACCACCGGCATCGATGCCACCATGCACTCCTTCGGCACAATCTCAGGCACCGTCCGCACCCCAACAGGCAAGCCCGTCTCGGGCGAATGCGTAACCGCCGTCCCGCCCAAACCCCAATCCGACCCGCTCTTCGACGCCGCGATCCCCAACGTAACCGCGATCACCGCCGCCACCGGCCGCTACACCCTGATCGCCCTGCCCGGCCAGTACAAGATCAAGTTCACGACCGGCTGCGGCGCCCCCAACTCCCAAACCCAATGGTGGAACGCCTCCCCCACTGCCAAAACCGCCCAGCTGATAACCGTCGCCTACGGCACCACAACCGCAATCAATGCCACCCTGCACCACTAAACTGCGCGCCGTGGCAGACCGGATGAATGTGCATATTCATCAGGTTTTCGAGGTGTGAATCTGCATATTCATCCGGTTCGAATCCCGAGCAAGCTAGCGGATTTCCCTTTGACGGAGAGTTTTACGCGATCCTGATGACCTGGTCGCCGAAACCTCCCCGGGAGCCTAAACGATCATGGAGTAATCGGCTCAGGCGGCGCTCTCGGGGTCCGACCGTGACGTCTGCCGCCCGGCGCAGGAGGCGCGGACGGGCAAACGCCGGGCGAGGACTCCTACTCGAAGATCACGTAGACCTTGCGGATCGTTTCGTGGATCTGCCAGGTGCCGGTCCACCCGCGCGGGAACACGGCCGTATCCCCAGCCCCGATCTCCGTAGGCTCGCCGCCCTCGGGAGTAACCGTCATCCGCCCGGCCAGGATCTGCACAAACTCGTGTGTCTCGAGCGTCCAGTGCGACGGCCCCGGCGTGCACTCCCAGACGCCGACCTCCTGGTCGCCGTCCTGCCACAAGGTCAGCCCGCTGGTCGTCATCTCCTCGCCGGTAGCCTCCTCAAGCGGCCCCCAGTCCTCAAGCTCAGCGGCAGCGGCCTGGGCCAGGTACGGAGTAAGCACGTTGGTCTCGGTCATGAGAGATTCCTCCTCAGATAGCGGTCTTTAGCCTGCGGGTGCGTCGACCGGGAACGGCAGCGCGATCGGATCGGTCGCCAGTTTGCTTCGACCGGCCTCGTCGAATCGGTCAAGCCCGAGCGACGTCACGTCAACAACAGTCGAGCTTCCGGTAAGAGCGACCTCGGCGGCGGCCTTGGCGACTCCGGGCCCCCACATCATGCCCGCGCCGCCAGCACCGGCCACGGTCACCCCTTTCAAAGTCTCAAGAGAACTAAAAGAACTAGCGGAAATTAGTGCCGGGCCGATGATCGGCAGGTGATCGGGGGTGTAGTCAATAGTGGCCGCCCACATCCGGTTCAGCCCGAGTCCGGCGGTGACCGGGACCAGTTCGGCCAGGCGCTCCCGCATCAGCTCCAGGTAGGGAACGTCGACGCTGCGGGTCTCGCCCGGCGGCTCGCTCGGGTTCGACATCCCGAACAGCAGACCGCCCTCCTCCGGCCGCCAGTACAACCCAGCCGCCAGGTCGAACACCATCGGCAGCCGGTCCGGCGCGAAGTCCGGATGCGGCTCGGTAACCGCCACCTGGTGCCGCACGCCGCCCGCCGGGACGCGGATCCCGGCCAGCGCGCCGACGGCAGCCAGCCGGGGCCCGCCGGTCAGCACGACGAGCGGCGTCGAGATCGACCCGCCGCTGGTCTCGACGCCGACGACGGCGCCGTCCGCCACTCGCAGCCCGGTAAATGCGGTCCGCTCCAGCACCTGGACCCCGCTGGCAGCCAGCGCCACCGAGTACGCGATCACATTGCGCGGCGGATGCAGGTACCCGTCCTGCGCGCAGTATGTCGCCCCGAGCGTCTTGCCCGGCGCGAACGTCGGGTTCAGCTCGTCGAACTGGTCAGCCTCCAGCCAGCGCACGTCGAGGCCGAGCGAGTTCTGCATAGCCATCCGCTCGCGCGCCGCCGTGACGTCGGCCGGCGTGAAGCACGGCAGCACGTAGCCCTGCGGCGTGAACCCGGAATCGACGCCGAGCCGCTCGCGCTGGCTCAGGTAGAACCGCCGGGACCACTCCCCGAGCTGCACCGCCCACGGCGTGCCGCCCTGCGTCCGCACCACCCCGGCCGCCCGGCTGCTCGCGCCCTGGCCGAGCGTGTGCCGCTCGACCAGCACCACATCATCGAGACCGGCCTCACGCAGGAAATACGCGCACCACGCACCGATCGTGCCGCCGCCCACAACGACCGCATCGCAGACCATTGGCATGCCGCCGATTCTTGCTTAGACTGAACGTTCAGTCAAGACCTGTCTTTAGTATGCGAAACGCATTGCGCGGGGCCTCCGCCTTGTCGCGCCGAGGCCGCCTTGGAGGGACGGATGTACAACCTGTCAGAGCAGGATCTTGAGCTGCAGGCGCGGGCCCGGGCGCTCGCCGATGAGCTGATTCCCCTTGAGGTCGAGGTCGAGCTGGCGAACGGCGAACTGGCGGCCGACCTCGAGGCGGCCCACACCAAGCGTGCGCTCGAACTCGGGATCTACGCCGCGAACCTGCCCAAGTCCTACGGCGGCGGCGGGTGCTCGTCGCTGCAGCAGGTGCTGATCCAGGAGCAGGTCGGCCGGGTGACCAACGCACTCGCCTGGGTGGTCGCGACGCCGCCCTCCTGGCTCCCCGAGGTTGCGACGCAAGACCAGCTCGACCGGTACGTCCGGCCCTCGGCCCGGGGCGAGCGCAGCGAGTGCTACGCGATCACCGAGGAGGGGGCCGGTTCCGACGTGGACGCGATCGAGGCGACCGCGCGGCGGGACGGCGGCGAGTATGTGCTCAACGGCGTCAAGTGGCACGTGACGTCGTACTACTGCGCCGACTACGCGTTCTTCCAGGGCAAGCTGGCCGGCGGCAAGCATGACGGCGAGCACGCGATGTTCCTGGTGGACCTGCCCAGTCCGGGGGTGCGGGTGGTGCGGACGCCCGCCTACATGCACACGCTCGGGCACGCGCATCAGCACCCGATCGTGGCGTTCGAAGATGTGCGGGTGCCGGCCTCGCAGCTAGTCGGGGCCGAGGGCGATGGCATGAGCTTCGCCTACGAGTGGTTCAGGTTCGAGCGGCTGATGGTCGCGGCCCGTTGCCTGGGCGCGGCCGAGCGCCTGGTCGCCGAGATGACCGCCTTCGCGAAGGAACGTGTCGTCCAGGGCAAGCCGATCTCCGACTTCGGCGCCGTCCAGGCCATGCTGGCCGACAGCCTGACCGAGTTGTTCGCCGCGCGGTCACTGACCTATGAGACCGCCCGCGGAATCGACGACGGCGTCGATGTGAAGGTCCAGCACGCTCAGTGCTCGATGGCCAAGCTGTACGCGGCCGAGATGGCTGGCCGGGTTGCGGACCGGGCGGTCCAGGTGTTCGGCGGCCGGGGCTACATGCGGGAGTTCGCGGCCGAGCGGTTCTACCGCGAGCTACGGGTGGAACGCATCTGGGAAGGCACCAGCGAAGTCCAACGGTCAATCATCGCCGACCAGATGATCAAACGAGGCCCAGGCCGGCTGGTCTAGTAGCCAGCCGGCCTCGGGTCGCGGTTCGTTACCAGGCTGCGCCAGTGACTAGACCGTGATTGCCAGGCAGTCGCGTGAGCTTGAGGATGGTCATCATTCCTAGGCCCGGTGAAGCCACCAGCGCGTGCTGGCCCGACTGATCGAGCCCGAAGACCCGGAAGAAGGTATCGGCATTGTCGCGTCCTGGCAGGTTGTGGTAGTGCGCCCTGCGGACGGCCAGGATCGTGAAACCGGACTTGTGCGGGGAGAACCAGACTAGGCGGACCGTCGCAACGCCGTTATTTCCCTTGGCCGGTACGTCATTGGCAAGCGAAGCGAAGACCGGACCGCCGCCCGGGCTCGCGAAAGCGGTCTCCATCAAGCCGGCGCCGCTGGCGTCGCTGGTGATCAGTACCTTGGCGGAAAGCAGGCTGGATCCGGGACGCGAGGTGTCGAGCACACGTTCCTGTGACCGCCCGCCGAACTTGTCCGAGCCGGTGAGTTGGTCTTGCCAGAGGAACGCAACGTCGTGGTTGTCGGTCCAGACCGGATCCAGGGCGATGGCCGGAACAGCCGGGGCCGACCAGACCCTGGTTGCGCCCTTGCCATTCAGCGAGGCGACCACGATCTCGGCGTGTTGCCTTGCCGTGACAAAGGACTGCAGGGCGAGGGCAAGTCGGCGGCCATCAGGCGAGACCGAGATCTGGTTCAGCACGATGTCCTGACCGAAGTTGGCCAGCTGCTTGTCTACTGGCAACCCGGCTATGGTCCAGGCCCCATGGCCAGATATCTGCGCCTTGTAGACGACGATAGCTATACGTCCGTTCCTTTTGATCTGCTCTGCGGCGACGTAGAAAACGCGGCCCGAACTACCCGCCGCGACCGATCTGATCGGGCCGACGTTAGCCGCGAAGGGCAATTTGGCCACGATCTTGCCGGTACTCGTGCGATGAACTTGCAACGCCGGGCTCTGTGCCGACCTGCCGCCGATCGTCACGAAGTAGCGGGGCAGCGCCGCCGCCGTTGGTGTTTGCGGAGTGCTCTTAGACCCGGGTCCCTGTCCGGCCGCTACCGTCAAGGCTGTGACCACGGCGACGACAGCGAGGCCGGACAGGACCGGGGCCAGTACCCGCCACGCGGTGTCCCGCCGCTTGCGGCCGTGCGGCGATCGCTTCGCGTCGGCTGGTATCGGATCGACGAACTGCTGGTGCGGTAGTTCTGGCGGCGCGAGCCTCAACTCGGTCAGCAGTGCGGCGATCTCCGCTTGGTGCGGAGCCTCATCTTGATAGACGTTCGCGGGCACTGGATTGCTGCTTTCGACAAGCTCGCGAATCCGATTCACGAGCAAACGTTCGCCTCTCATGGTTGTCTCCCTAACTCATCGAGACTCGGGCTGGGCCACGCGGTGCGCAGGAGCGCGAAACTGTTGCTCGCTGGAGTCGACCGCGCTGGTGTCGATACCGCCCAGCTCGGACTCAAGCCGCCGGCGGGCCCGGTGCAGCCGCATCGCCATTGCCGACCGCGAGCAGCCCATCGCTAGCGCGGCCCCAGCCAGGTCGAGTCCCTCCCAGCCGATCAGCCGGACCGCCTCGCGTTCCGCCTCTGGCATCCGGTGCATCGCCTGGAGCACGCGGTGCCGCTCCGATACCACGAGAGCCGGATCAGCCATCGCCTCATCGGCTATGTCTTGGATCGCTCGCGCCGCCAGCCGATGCATGCGCCGCTGCGACCGCTCCGCGTTGGCGAGCACCCGCCTGGCCACGCCATAAAGCCAGGGCTCGGCCTGACCTGAGTCGGCCGGCACGCTATCCAGCCGCCGCCAGGCGATCAAAAACGTCTCCGCGACCACATCCCGGGCCGTATCGTGATCAGTCCGCCGAGACGCGTACGACAGAACCGCCCGATAATGCACCCGGTACAGCGCGTTGAACCGTTCCTCGGTATCCACGCCGCGTCCGCCCTCTCGCCGGTTACCTGACATCGCTTAATGTCCGGCACCCAGCCGATGTTCACAAAACTCCACCCGGTTTTAGCGGCATGTGACCCGGGTGGTTAAAGCCAGGCCGGCTGGCGTAGCGCCAGCCGGCCTGTCCCGTAGCGCAGTTACCAGGCCGCTCCGAACAGCTCACCAGAGCCAGCTGGCAGCTTGCTGATCTTGCGCTGACTCAGTATCCCGAAGTGCGGAGCTGCGACCAGCGCGTTCTGGCCGGACGCGTCGATCCCGTACACCAGGAAGAAGATGTCGGCGTTATCGCGCTGCGTCGGGTTGCTGTAGTGCGCGTTGCGGATGCCCAGAATCGTCAGCACCGCAGCATGGTGCGGGTCGAACTCAACCAGGCGGCTGGTCGCTACGCCGTGCGTCCCGGTGGCCGGCTTGTTATTGAAGATCGTGGCGAGGATCGGCCCGCCGTGCGGCGTGGCGAAGGCGGTCTGAATGAAGCCAACGTGGCTGGTGATGAGCACCTTCGAAGAGAGCAGGTCAGTCCCGCTGCCAGTGGTGTCAAGCTGGCGCACTTGGGTCCGGCCGGTGAAGTTAGAGATAGGCCCGGTGAGCCGGTCCTGCCACAGGAAAGCCAGGTGGTGGTTGTCAGTCCAGGCCGGGTCCAGGGCGAACGCCTGGTCAGACGGTGCCGACCACACATGAGTGGCTCCCTTGCCGTCCAGCGGGACGACCGCCATCTGGGCGCGCGGAAGGGAGAGCCGGTGCGGCACTTGCACGGCGACGCCGAGCCTGCGGCCATCAGGCGAAACCGCGATCGCGTTGATCTCGTCTTCATCGAACCGGGCCAGCAGGCTAGAGGGAAGCGAGTGCAAAACAATGTGATGTCCGCCCATGGAAAGGGTCATACGGTGGAGGGTTGTCCCATGGCGCGGCAAAGCCGCATCGGCCACGATGTAAAACACACGGCCCGAGCCGGTCGCAGCGACCTTCAGGAACTCACCTGGCCGGGAGCCAAGCTCGACCGAGCCCACGGCTTTCCCGGTCTTCGTGCTGTGAACGATCACCTTCTGATGCGGCGGATAGCGGTTGACGGTCACGTAAAACTGCGGCAACGATGCCGCGACGGGCGCTAGCGGGCCGCCGCCTCGACGGGCAGGCCCCTGTCCGGCCGCGATCGTCAAGCCAGTGACAACGGCGACGACGGCAAGGCCGGACAAGACCGGGGCCAGTACCCGCCAGGCGGTGCCGCGACCGCGCCGCCGCCCGGGCCGGTCGCCCGCCGGGTCGACGGGCACTGGGTCTGCGGCCACTGGCTCTGTTAGCTCTGGCGGCGCGGACCGCAGTTCAGCAAGCAGCGCAGCGATCTCCTCCTGGTACGGAACCTCGCCCTGGCAACCGGTCGCGGGCGCCGGATTGCCTGGCTCCATGAGCTCGCGGATCTGGTTCACGAGCACTCGTTCGCCTCTCATGTTGTCTCCTCACTCATCGAGACTCGTGCTGGACCACGCGCTGCGTCGGAGCGCCGAACCGCTGATCGCTGGTATCGGCCGCGCTGGTGTCGGTCTCCCGCAGTTCGGATTCGAGCCGTCGACGGGCCCGGTGCAGCCGCACCGCCATCGCCGACCGCGAGCAGCCCATCGCCAGGGCCGCACCGGCCAGGTCGAGCCCGTCCCAGCCGACCAGCCGGAGAGCCTCCCGCTCAGGCTCCGGCAGGCGGCGCAACGCCTGAATCAACCGCTGCCGCTCTGAGATCACCAGCGCCGGATCAGCCAGTGCCTCGTCGCCGCTGTCGTGCACCATCCGTGCCGCCAGCCGATGCATGCGCCGCTGCGACCGTTCCGCGTTGGCGAGTACTCGCCTGGCCACGCCATAAAGCCAGGGCTCGGCCTGACCCGAGTCGGCCGGGACGCTGTCCAGCCGCCGCCAGGCGATCAAAAACGTCTCCGCGACCACGTCCCGGGCCGTATCGGGATCGGTCCGGCGAGACGCGTACAACAGAACCGCCCGATAGTACGCCCGGTACAGCGCGTTGAACCGTTCCTCGGTATCCACGCCACGTCCGCCCTCTCGCCCGGTTACCTGACATCGCTCTATGTCCGGCACCCAGCCGATGTTTACACGCCCCGCCGGCTATTCGCGGAGCATGGGACCCGAGGTTGCTAACCCTGGCTGACGACGAACGCCTGGTGCGCGGCGAAACCGCCAGCACTGCATTTGCCGACCGCCGGGCAGGACACGGAATTGACCGCGGCGTCGCCACCCACGTTCAACCGCTTAGTGCCTGGCACCTCGATCGCCTTACTCCATTTGCCGTTCCGCTGGCTGGCCAGGAAAGCCTGGCTGTGGCCCCCCGAACTGGTGTAGGACCCGCCGATGACGCAATTGCCCGCCGACGGGCAGGACACCGTCGGTGCCTCGGCCTGATCGCCGGCGTTCAAGGCTCCGGTCCCGGGGACGATGGTGGCCGTCCCCCACTTGCCCTTGCTCTGACCGACGACGAACGCCTCAAGCCGGCCTGACCCGTCTATGAACGCGCCTGACGCGGTGCAGTGGCCCGTTGACGGGCATGACACCGACTGGGCGCCGGCGCCGGGGACGTTGTCGTTGATCGAGGGCGTGTGCAGCACCGGCACGGCTTTGGCCCAACTGCCATTGCGCTCGGTTACGACGAACGCCTGCCATTTCGCTCGCTGGGTATCTACGTTGAACACGCTGGCCTCGTAGTATCCGCCGGCCGCGCAGTCTCCTGCTGCGGAGCAGGAGACCGAGTAAACCGCCGCCTGACCGCCGAGATTGACCGCGGCGGTACCAGGAACCTCGATCGCGGAGTGCCAGGTACCGTTGCGCTCGCTGGCGACAAACGCCTGCCTGCCGCCGGACGCATCAAGGTAGAAGCCGCCCAGTGCGCAGTTACCCGCAGACGAGCACGAGATCGAGTTGGCACGCGAATCGTTGATGACGTTAAGGGCCGCGCTTCCGGGAACCTCGATCGCAGCCCCCCACGTGCCATTGCGCTGGTTGATCACGAACGGCGCGGTGCTGGAGTCCTCAGGACCGCCCCCGTAGTAGCCGGTGGCGGCGCAGTTGCCCACTGACGGGCAGGACACCGAGTAAACCTCGCCGAACCCGGCGATGTTGAGCGCATGAGCGACCTGCATCGCGTTGCCCCACTTGCCGTTCCGCTCGGTGACGACGAAGGCCCATTGGGCGGTGCTCGAATCGAAGTAGAACCCGCCGGCCGTGCAGTTGCCAGGCGAGGCGCAAGAAACCGAGTCGAGCTGAGACAACGACCCGCCCCCGAGCGCGGTGATCCCGGGCACCTGCCTGGCCTTACCCCACTTGCCGTTCTGCCGGCTGACTACAAAACCCTGGCTGGAGCTATCGTCCCCAGGAGCGTTCGCGTAGTTACCGACGGCCGCGCAGTACCCACGGGACGTGCATGACACGGACGACACGTAGGCATTGCCGCCGGCATTGAGCGAGGACGTGCCGGGAACCTCAATCGCCTTATCCCAGCTACCGCTCGACCCGGATGCGTACGCGGCACCGCCCGCCTCAGCCAGGCCCGCCACGATCAAGACCCCAGCCGCCAGACCACCCAAAACACGCTTCACGTGCACCCGCATCGTCGACCCCCTCCTGCCGCCCGAGCGACACCCGCACCGCCGGGGCCAGTCCCGCTAACTATCCGACCACGAGGAGTAGACGCGAACCCCCACCGCCCGGTTGCCCAAGCCCCCGCATTTCTTTGGCCCAGCCCCACCACCCAGCCACCCGCGCCACCTCGCGCCCCTGGAGCACGCGACCACGGCCGCCCACGCCGCCCGACCCTCCAGGCCAGCACCACCTGGCCCACCCACAGACCATCGCCACCCCGGCCGCCCGCACGCATCTAGGCCAGCGCCGCCTGGCGACGTAAAGTCTGGCTGTGAGCACCGTGGCCATATGGATCGTTGTCCTGCTGGCGTTGGCCTGGGTGCCGCTGGGCGCGCTAACCGCCTTTGGTGCCCGGCGCCGTGGCCGGCGCTGGCGCTCAGCCTGGCTGGCCGGCCCGCTCTTCCCCCTGACCTGGGCGATCTGGTATTTCCTCGACGACCGCGCCGCCGGCGGCCGCGCCACCAGGCAACTACGCCGCCAAGACCTGTAACAAAGATCATCCGTCGGCTCACGGGCCGCCCCCGGGAAGGACCGATGCTGTCCGAACGACATCACTCAAGCAATGCCGTTGATCCAGTACTCGCCTTCCATGCCGACCTACGCCAATGGCCGCCCCGAGCGGGACGGCCATTCAGCACTGCAGGGTCAGCACTGCAGGGTCAGCACTGCCGGGTCAAGCCGGCTCAGCCGGGGAGGTTGGCCTCGATGGCTTCGGTGATTTCCGCGGCCGAGGGCTCGGTGAGCGGACGGAATCTGGCGACGACCTTGCCTGCCGGGTCAACCAGGAACTTCTCGAAGTTCCACTGGATATCGCCCGCCTTGCCTTCCGCGTCCGGCACGGCGGTCAACTCGGTGTAGAGCGGGTGCCGATCCGGCCCGTTGACATCCAGCTTGGCGAACATCGGGAAGGTGACGCCATAGTTCACCGAGCAGAACTCGCTGATCTCATCCGGTGAGCCTGGCTCCTGCTCGCCGAACTGGTTGCAAGGGAATCCGGCGACGGTGAACCCGCTCTCGGCGAACCGGTCGTGCAATTCCTGCAGGCCGGTGTACTGCGGAGTCAGGCCGCACTTCGAGGCGACGTTCACCACGAGAACGGTCTTGCCGGCGAAGTCGCCGAACGAGGCCGGCGCTCCAGCCAGGGTCTGAAGATGGATGTCGTGCACGGTCACGTGGCTAATCCCTCCGGTGGGTCTGGGGATGCGGGTAATACCGGGTCAGCTCAGACTAACTACCGGCCATAACTGTCTAAGGACCGAGGCTAGTCCCGGACCGAGGCTAGCTACCTGCCTTGGCCTCTACGGCGGCCAGCCAGCCGCGCACCAGCCCGAGGTAGAACATATCGGGCAGGGCGGGCAAGATTACAGCCTGGGGTCGACCGGCTCCGATTCGAGCGCGAGCACCGCGAACACGCATTCGTGTACTCGCCACAGCGGCTCCCCTCGCGCCACCCGGTCCAGTCCTTCGAGACCGAGCGAGTACTCGCGCTCGGCCAGGGACCGCTTATGGCCAAGACCGCGCTTGCGCAGCCGCTGCAGGTTGCTCGGCTCGGTGTAGTCAGGGCCGTAGATGATCCGCAGGTACTCGCGCCCGCGCACCTTCAGGCCAGGCTGGACCAGGCCGCGCTTGCCGCGGACCATGCTGGCGGCCGGCTTGACCACCATTCCCTCGCCGCCTGACGCCGTGTGCGTTATCCACCAGTCGATCGCGGCGGTGACGGTGGCAGGGTCGCCGAGGTCCACCCACACCCGGCCGGTCGGTGCGATGAGCTCAGGATCGGCGCTGACCAGCCGGTCGGCGACGCCAAGATGCCACTCGTGCGCCTGCCCCGCCTGCCTGTTCCCCTCACTGGCCAGCAACTGAAACGGAGCGAACCGGATCCCGGACAGGCCCGAGGTCGGCCAGCAGTACCGCCGGTAAGCGGTACGGAACGCCTCCGCGTTGGCGGCCCGGGACCTAGTCCGGTCGAGCAGTTCGGCGACGTCCAGGCCGGCCGCGGCTGCTTGTTCGAGTGCGCCGACGGCGGCTGGCAGCACATGCCCGGCCGCCGCGCCGACCGCCGCGTACTGCGACCGGACGAGTTCTTCGGCCTTCGCGCTCCACGGCAGCAACTCGGCGTCAAACAGCAGCCAGCCGGTGTTCAGCTCCTCGAACAGGCCGGCCGTCTCAGCGGCGGCCCGCAGCCGGGTGAGCAGTTCCTCGGTGAGCGTCTCGCCGAAGAACGACCGGCCGGTTCTCGTCCAGACCGCGCCGGTCGCCCCGCCGGGGGCTCCGAACCGGGCGGTCGCGGCCTCCAGGTCGCGGCAAACCAGGGCAACCGCGCGGGAGCCCATGTGCTTCTCCTCGCACACGAGGTGCGTGACGCGGTCGGCCTGGTACGCCTCGAACGCCTGCTCGGGGTGCTCAAGCAGGCCATCGGCCAGCGACGTCGCCACCGGGCTCATCGTCGGCGGCAGGTAGACCAGCCAGCGCGGGTCGAGCGCGAACCGGCTCATCACCTCGAGCGCGGCGGCCGCGTTCTCCTCGCGGACGGTGATGTGGCCGTGGTAAGCGGTCTCGACCGCCCGGCGGCCGGTCACGTCAGCCAGGTCGAGTACGTCAGGGTCGCGCCGGTGGGCGAAGTCACCGCCCCACTCGACCGCTACGGACAGCGCGGCGTCCGGCGCTGTCTCCGCACCCGAGCCGCCAGGGGCCGCCCCGGCGGCCAGCACACTCCCGGCACCCGCTCCCTCAACCGCCAGGGCGTTCGCCGGAAACGGCTTCGCCGGCTCGTAGTAGACCCGGGCGGCGGGCACCGAGACCAGTTCGCGTTCCGGATACAGCAGCGCGGTCAGCCGGCCGCCGAACACGCAGCCGGTGTCCAGGCACAACGTCCCGTTCACCCACTCGGGCACCGGCACCGGCGTGTGCCCGTATAGCACCATGGCCTGGCCGCGATAGTCGTTGGCCCACGGATACCTGACCGGCAACCCGAACTCGTCGGTCTCCCCGGTCGTCTCGCCGTACAAGCAGAACGACCGCACCCGCGCCGACGCCCGGCCCTGCAGCCGCTCGGTGAGGCCCGCGTGGCTGACCACGAGCTTGCCGCCGTCGAGCACGTAGTGCGAGACCAGCCGGTCGAGAAACGACTCAACCTCAGCCCGGAACTCGGCCGGCTCCCCCTCCAGCTGAGCCAGCGACTCGGCGAGCCCGTGACTGACACTGACCTTGCGGCCGCGCAACGCTCGCAGCAGCTTGTCGTCGTGATTGCCGGGCACGCACAGCGCGTCGCCGTCGAGCACCATGCCGTGCACCAGCCTGAGCACCCCAGGCGTGTCTGGCCCGCGGTCAACGAGGTCGCCCACGAATACCGCGGTCCGGCCGGCCGGGTGCCTCCCGCCTACGGCCCGGCCCCGGTCGTCGCGACGCAGGTCATAGCCAAGCTTGGTCAGCAGCAGCTCAAGTTCAGCGGCGCAGCCGTGCACATCACCGAACACGTCGAACGGCCCGGTCAGCTCGCGCCGGTCGTTGTAGAGCTTCGTCCGCACCACCTCGGCCGAGTCGATCTCATCGGGCGATCGCAGGATGTGGACCCGGCGGAAGCCTTCCCTCCCGAGGCCGCGCAGGCCGCGCCGAAGCTGATCCCGCTGCCGGTTGATCACGTGCGACCCGAAGCTACGGTCAGCACGGGCCTGGTTACGGTCGATGCACACCCGCCCGGGCACGTCGAGCACGATCGCGGCCGGGAGCACGTCGTGCTCCTTCGCCAGCGCGATCAGCTGCTTGCGGCCCTCCGGCTGCACGTTCGTGGCGTCGATGACCGTGAGCCGTCCCGCCGCGAGCCGCTTGCCCGCGATGTAATGCAGCACGTCGAAGGCGTCCCGGCTGGCCGATTGATCGTTCTCGTCATCGGCGACCAGGCCCCGGCAGAAATCGCTGGAAATCACCTCGGTGCGAGCGAAGTGCCGGCTGGCGAAGGTCGACTTGCCCGACCCGCTAGCCCCGATCAGCACGACCAGGCTGAGCGCGGGCACGTCGACCGTGTGAATGCTCTCGCTGGTCATCCCGCCACCGCCCGGGCATAGTCCAGGCTGGCGTCGTGCCCGGAGGCCCCAGAACGAACCCCGTCCTGGCTCATCCTGGTGAAGACAGCCAGCTGGGTCGGTGATCCGACTTCAGGATCGGCTGGTCCGATCCCGCTGATCCGAACTCGATAGCCGCGCTCGGCCGCCACCCGCTCCGCCCAGGCGGCGAATTCGACCCGGGTCCATTCGAACCGGTGATCACGGTGCCGCAGCTCACCGTCGGCGAGGAATTCGTACCTGACGTTGTGCTCGGCATTCGGAGTCGTCACGATCACCATGGCCGGCGCCGCGTCGGCGAAAACGGTCCGCTCGACGGCGCCAAGACGCGGCGGATCGATGTGCTCGATGACCTCGACCAGGATGAGCGCGTCGAGACCGGCCAGCCGGTCATCGCGATAGGTAAGCGAGGACTGGACCAGCCGCAGCCGGTCCCGCATCCGGGGCGGCATCCGATCGAGCCGGAGCCTGCGCTCAGCCACCTCAAGCGCGCGCGACGACACATCCGCGGCCACGACCTCGGTGAACAGCGGATCCGCGAGCAGCGCACCGGTCAGCGCGCCTTCGCCGCAGCCAAGGTCAGCGACCCGGCAGGCGCGTGCCTCCCGCAGCACGCCAAGCACGGCCTGGCGCCGCTGCTCGGCCAGCGAAACCGGCACGGCGGGCTCGACCGGAGCTTCGGCGGCCTGCTCCGGCGCGGGCTCGGCCTCCACAACCGGGATCGCGTTGTCGAACGACTCCGGCTCGGTGTCGTCGACCTCGGCCAGCCGGGCCAGGGCGGAGCGGTACAGCCCCGACCGGTGCGCCAGGTACCGGCGGGTGATCAGCGTCTTGCGCGGGTGAGTAGCCAGCCAGCCGCCCGCGGCCCGGATCAGCTTGTCGACTTCCTCAGGGCTGACCCAGTAGTGCTTGCTGTCATCGAGCACCGGCAGCAGCACGTAAAGGTGATTGAGCGCATCGGCGAGCTTGACCTCGCCAGTGAGCCGCAGATCCAGATAACGCGAGTCGCCCCACTCCCCGAACGTCTCGTCCAGCGCGATCGGCCTCGCCTGCGCGGTCCAGCCCAGCGGCTCGAACAGCTCGCCCGCCAGTTCAGGGCCGCCCCGGCACGGCAGCACGGGAACGCCGATCTCCAGCGGCACCGCCCGGGCGGCCAGTTCCGGCCTGGCATCGCACCGCCCGGTCATCGCGGTCCTGAAGACCCGCGCCATCGCGACCGCGAGCATGCTCGACGCCGCGTACGGCCGGTCGTTCACATACTGGCCGAGGCTGAAGCCAGCTCCACCTGGCCCCTGCTTCCCGCGCACGAGCCCGACCGGGTCAACCTCAAGCATCAAGACAGCCGTGCACCGGCTGGCTGCAACTTCGGGGTAGAAGACATGCGCCAAGCCGGTCGAGACCTCAAACGACTGCACCCGGGACGGATTCTTGTGCAGCAGGAACCCAAGATCGGTCGCAGGCGTGCCTGCCCCGGTCTCGGCGGTCATCGTGATGGTCAGCAGCATGATCAGCCATGATGCCTCATCAGCCTGACGAAGGTCGCCCTATTTTTCGCATTTCGCCAACTGACCGACCCAAATCGGACGACTGTCTCGTTATATCAATTTTGAATGCAACCTATCTCGGCCCGGTCAACCCACCCACGTGCAACTACTCGAATTCGCATTGAAATCGGTCAGGAGGGGCCGGGCGCCTAGAATCGCCCATCGAGCCAGTCCCCTGAGCGACGGCACTGGATCCACGGCCAAGATGCGCTCGCCGATAACGCTCATTCGAGATAGGACTATGCCAATAGGTGCCGCGGCTAATTATCACAACCAGCCGGTCACCGACCACGACAGCGATCACACCTTCGCCGCCGCCGACCTTCCGCCCTCGACCGCGGACTTGCGCACTCCCGCCGTCACGGCGAGTGACCGGATAAACCGGAACGATTCAGAATGGCGCGAATTGCGCGCAGAAACTGACGATTTCGACACCGCCCTAGAGGCGGCAGCCGAAGGCCGCGCCACCCGAACCTGAACCGAGCATCCCCCTCGCAATCCGCGACCACTGGTGCGGAAGGGACGAATGATGCGTCCGCGCCTGCGCCAATCGCCACGCAGAACAGATGAATACGCACATTCACCCCCAAGAAACAAGATGAATCCGCATATTCATCCTTTTCCAAAATGATCATGAGGTATCGAACCTGTGATCTATGGTGTCAATGGGATCAGTGTGGCTCAAGAGGATCGCATGGCCGGCGCGTGGCAGGCGGAACCGGCGCGGGACGGGGCGGAACCGGCGCGGGACGGGGCGGAGCGGAACCGGCGCGGGGCGGAACCGGCGCGGGCGCGGGCCGGAACCGGCGCGGGGCGGAACCGGCGCGGGCGCGG
>DASYAT010000159.1:0-28036 GCA_036501205.1 Streptosporangiaceae bacterium
TTTTGGGGTTTGCGGACAGTGTCCCCGTATCCCCCTCCCCCAGTGACCACTACGATCATCGCCGTTTTGCACCATCAAGGATAGTCAGTTCAGATGACAGTCCAGTTTCGAACTGTCAGCTCCGTGACAGATCAATCATCCAACTGACAGATCTCTGACAGATGACCGACAGCGGGTCGGCGAGGTGGGAGTCGGGTCCGGCGGGGGCGGGGGCGGGGCGGGGGCGGGGCGGATGCGGTCAAGGGTCGGGACGCGGCTGGGTGGGAGTCGGGTCCGGTGGGGGCGGGGCGGATGCGGTCAAGGTTCGGGACGCGGCTGCGTGGGAGTCGGGACCGGGAGGCAGTTCGTTAGCTGCGGCGGCGGTTGGGTCCTGGGGTTGGGGGCCGGCGGTGCTTGGCGTAGCTGGCCGCTACTTGCTTGGGGGTCATCGAGAGGCGGGCGGCCGATGGCGGCAGGCCGGCGTGCAGGGCGTCGCCGATCAGCAGCGCCATCGTGTAGTCGGGGTCGGCGTCGAGCGCTCGCTCGATCGCTATCGTCGCCAGTGCTCCGTCGCCCGCCTGCCAGGCTACGAAGGCAAGCAGCGCGGCCGGCGCCGGCGCGAACTCGGTTGGCAGGTTCCTGAGCAGCGTCGTCCAGAGCTTCTGGTGGGCCTCGCTGAACTGCGGATCCATCCTGGCCCAGGCATCATCCCTGACCCGCATATCCGTGAGTACGAACCCCAGCCACGCCATCTCGTCATAGCTCGCGATCTCCAATCCGCGCCGGTAACTCGTCACCGCCAGCCGCATCGACTTCCGGCCGGCGTCGGCGACGGGCTCGAACAAGTCGCTCTCCGACTCGAACACCATCGCCTGCTCGATCAGGTGGGTGGCCCTGGCCCGCGCCCGGTCCAGCCCGGCGGCGATCGAAGCGGCGGACGCGGGGATCTGGGCCAGCGTGGCCGCGAGTTCGTCCCGGTCGGCGTGGACTGGCAGGCCGGCTGCCTGCAGCGCGGCCGCGGCCGGATGCGCGGACGCGTCATAGGGCACTCCGTCGGGCGAGCAGCAGGCCGGATCGCCGCACCGGTAGGACCAGTAGCGCCCGTCATCGACCCTGAGCGCGTCCTGGATGGCGATCTGAGCATCACCCAGCGCTGACTGGACGACATCGATGACCGGGGTGACGGCCCGGCCGGTGCCGTAGCCGACCAGGATCGCCATGGTCAGGTGCTCACGGCCGAGCACGGTCACCGCGTGCGCGGCGATGTCGGAACTCAGCGAGTCGTCAGGGGGGTCGGGCAGGTCATAGCGGAAGGCGAGCCTGATCCGGCCGTGCGGGCCGCCGATGCCGAGCACGACCAGGCTCTTGGTCGGGTGGAAGCTGAGCAGGTGCGGCACCACGGCCAGGATTCCGTCGGCCGAACCGATCTTGACCTTGCACCGGAACCTGGACTCGTCGGGCTGGCTCTGGCTGGCCGGGCGGGCGCGACCGGGACCACGTCCGGCCTGACCAGCGGGACCGCGACCCGGGTCGGAGGAGCGCGGCAATGGCTTAGGGCGAGTGAGTCGGGATTCGCTGGGCTGGGGATCTTTCATGCTGCTAGCCTGCGCCGCCGGATGACGCGGTTGCCCTGCGGATTCTGGCGCTGTGAAAAACGCGGAGGCGAAGGCGCCGGTACTGGGATGGCTGTGGAAAGGTCGGCCAGTGCAAGGAGCGGCCGGCCAGCTACAACGAGATCCCCAGCAAGGCGTCGACCGCGTTCCTGATCAGCCCGGCTGACGCGGCACCGTCGGCCGAGGCCGCCCCGTCAGCCAGGACACCGTCGGCCCAGCCATCGACCACCGCCAGCGCACCCGGCGCGTCGAGATCATCAGCCATCCGCTCCCGGACCCCGGCGAGCGCCGCCAGCGCATCGGCGTCGGGAGACCCATCGCCAGGACCAGCGGCACCGGAGGCGGTAGCCGCCCGCCAGCGCTCCAGCCGCTCGGCCGCCTGCGCCAGCCCCGGCTCGGTCCAGTCCCAGTCACCCCGGTAGTGGTGCGCCAGGATCGCCAGCCTGATCGCCATCGGATCGGTGCCGGCTTCCCTGAGCCGGGACACGAAGACCAGGTTGCCGAGCGACTTCGACATCTTCTCCCCCGCGTACCTGACCATGCCCGCGTGCACGTACCGGCGGGCGAACACGTCGGCGCCATCCGCGCCGTAGGCGACCCGGGCGTGCGACGCGCTCATCTCGTGGTGCGGGAAAATCAGGTCCGATCCGCCTGCCTGCACGTCAAACGTCACCCCGAGCCACCGCGACGCGATCGCCGCGCACTCCACGTGCCAGCCCGGCCGCCCCGGCCCGAACCGGGAATTCCAGTGCGGCTCCCCGGGTCGCTTGGCCAGCCAGATCAGCGGGTCGAGCGGGTCCTTCTTGCCGGCCCTGTCTGGATCGCCGCCACGCTCGGCTGACAGCTTAAGCATCGTCGGCAGGTCGAACCCGGAGACCGAGCCGAACCGCGGGTCGGCCGACTTGAGCGCGTACACATCGGTGTCGAGTTCGTACACCGCGTCCCGCCCGGCCAGCAACCCGCTGAAATCCTCGATGACACCCAGCGCCTCGACCGCACCGATCAGGTAGTCCGGCGGCAACACCCGCAGCGCCGCCATGTCGCCCCGGTAGCGCTCGATTTCGCGGTCGGCCAGTTCGCGCCAGTCGTCGCCGTCGCGATCAGCGCGCTCAAGCAGCGGGTCATCTACATCAGTGACATTTTGGGCATAACGCATTGCGCGGCCTGAATCGCGCCAGCTTCGGTTCAGCAGGTCCCAGGCGATGTAGGTCGCAGCATGGCCCATGTGGGTTGCGTCATAAGGCGTAATGCCGCACGCGTACATCGTCGCGAGCGGCCCGGGCGCGGCCACGGCGAGCGCGTTGCTCGACGTGTCCCAGATCCTGGTCGTGGGTGCACGGCCGGGCAGGTCAGGGATGTGAACAGCAGCCCATGAGTCCATGCCCGCAGAGTATCGTTCTGCTTGCGTGCTATCGGAGGGAGCGTACCTGTTCGAACGCGTAGGCCAGGCCCAGCAGCCGTGGCTCGCTCCAGGCCCGGCCCATGAACGATAGCCCGACCGGGAGGCCGGACACGCTGCCAGCCGGGACGGTAATCGCCGGGTAGCCGCTGACCGCGCACGGCGATGACGTGCCGAAGCTGTAGTGATCGCCGAGCACGTAATCGGTGAGCCAGGCCGGGTTGCCTGAAACGATGACAACCGCGTCGAGGCCGTGCTCGGCGAAGGCGCCGTCGAGACCGTCCCGAGCGAGCGTTCTTGCCTCCTCGCGAGCGGCTCGCCAGTTCGGATCCGCCCGGCCGCCGGTCTCCTGCGCCTGGAGGAAGATCTCCTGACCGAAGTGACTCAGCACCCGCAAAGCGTTATGCCGATTAAATTCAATGAGCTCGCTGAGCGACATCGGGTGCTCGCCGCCGACGCTGGCCAGGTAGGCGTTCAGGTCATCCTTGAACTCCATGCCGAGCGCGGCGAACTCGGGCTTGCTGATGCCCTCGGACCCGGCGAGGACGACCGGGTCGACGATGACCGCGCCGGCCTCGCGGAGCAGGTTCACCGCCTGGTCGAGCACGTCGATCGCGCCGGGGACCGCCTCGGCCGCGCCTGCCCGCCAGACGCCGATCCGCGCCCCGGTCAGTGCGGCCGGGTCCAGGAACTGGGTGTAGTCGGCGTGGAATGCCGGGCCATCCGGAGTGTCCTCGCTCGGCGGGTCGGCCGGGTCAGCGCCCGCGATCGCGCCGAGCAGCACGGCCGCGTCGGCGACGCACCTGGTCATCGGGCCGGCCGTGTCCTGGGCGGTGGAGATCGGCACGATGCCGGAGCGGCTGACCAGGCCGACCGTCGGCTTGATGCCCACGATGCCGTTGCTCGTCGACGGGCTGATGATCGAGCCGTCGGTCTCGGTGCCGATCGCGAGCGGGGCTAGTCCGGCCGCGACCGCGACGCCGGATCCTGAGCTCGAACCTGACGGGTTGCGACCGGGGCCGTTCGGGTTCACCGCCTGGCCGCCGAGCGTCGACCAGCCGCTGGACGAATGGGTCGACCGGAAGTTGGCCCACTCGGACAGGTTGGCCTTGCCGAGGATGACCGCGCCGGCCTCGCGCAGCCTGCCGATCAGGAACGCGTCGCTGGCCTGCGCGCCCGCCAAGGCAGGCGATCCCGCGGTGGCGGGTGATCCGGTTACGGAGATGTTGTCCTTGACCAAGACGGGGATGCCTGCGAGCGGTCCTTGCGCGGCGCCCGCCGTCCGCGCTTCGTCGGCGGCGCTGGCCTGCCGTGCCGCGCTGTCGTCGACCGAGATCACGGCGCCGAGATCACCATTCAGGCGCTCGATCCTGCCCAGGTAAAACTGGGTCAGCTCAGCGGCTGTGAGCCGTCCTGTTGCCAGCGCCTTGGTCAGCGCGGCGACGGTCACCTCGTCGGTCGCGATGTCTGTACTACCGATGGTTTCGCCTTGCGATTTCGCTACCGACATGGTGGAAGACTAAGAGAGCCTGGTGGTTCGCGGCATCGGGGGGTAGGCGACGGCTTCGACGCGGGGGGTGGCCCCGTTCTCTAGACTGCCCAGATGACTTTCAGTATCGGCAAGCTGGACTTCACCCCAGCGGCCAGCCTTACCGACCTGCTCGCCGCGCCGGTGACCGCCGCGATCACCAGCCCCGGCTGGCCGCATCCGGCCGACGCGGTCGCAGTGACCGAGATCGACCCGGACGTTGCGGACACGGCCGCGTTCTGCGAACGGTACGACGTGACGTTGGATGAGTCGGCCAACTGCGTGGTGATCGCCGGCAAGCGGGAAGGCGAGATTCGGTTCGCCGCCTGCGTCGTGCTCGCGACGACCCGGGCGGACGTCAACGGCGTGGTGCGCAAGACGCTGGATGTGCGCAAGGCCTCGTTCGCCGCGATGGACATCGCCGTGGCTGAAACCGGGATGGAGTTCGGCGGGATCACCCCGATCGGCCTGCCGCCGGGCTGGCCGATCCTGGTGGACGCGGCGGCGGCCGCGATGCCGCAGGTCGTGATCGGCAGCGGGCTCCGGCGATCGAAGCTGGCGCTGGCCGGGAAGACGCTGGCCGCGCTGCCAGGCGCGACGGTGGTTGAGGGCCTGGCTCGCTAGGGCAGCCAGGAGACGTGGCCGTGCAGGTAGGAGTAGCCGATGAAGGCCACGCCGTCGATCAGCGTATGCGCGATGATCATCGGCGTTGCCCGGCGCCAGCGGCGGAAGAGCACGCCGAACACCACGCCCATCGCCGCGTTCCCCAGGAAACCGCCCAGGCCCTGATACAAGTGGTATGAACCACGCAGCAGGGCACTGATCAAGATCGCCTTGGCCGGCTTGACGCCAAGCTGATCTAGCCGGGTCAGCAGATAGCCGAGCACCAGCGTTTCTTCCAGCATGCCGTTCTCGAACGCGAAAAGCGCGAGAACAGGAACCCGCCACCAAACGGACGGCAATTGTTCTGGCACCACATTCAAGGCGACGTGCAGATGGAAAGCCACGTAATACAGGCCCAGCCCGATACCGCCGATCACGGCGGCGAGCGCCGCACCGCGCGCCGCGTCCTTGCCTGGCTGGCTGGCATCGATCCCGAGCAGTGACGGGGACTCATCGTTCCTGGCCAGCAGGTAGAACACCAGGAGGACCGGAGCCAGGCCCTCGGCGACCGAGGCAAGCTGCAGCGTCAGGTCCAGCCAGTGGTTCGGCGCTTGCGACCCGACCAGCAGGGCTTCTTGGCCCGACAGCGGCGCGGGCGCGAGCAGGGAGCCGATTAGCGATAGCAGCGCATTGAGCGCACTCGCACCCAGCGACACGGCGAAGACCGCGATTATCTCCCAACGGATCATCCATGGGGACATCGGGCGTACGCTAGTTTCCCTGAGTGCCACTGAAGGACTCTAGCCTGTACCGGTAGCCGTAATTGGCCGCCGATGACCGCTACCTAGCACGAACTTCCGGCGCTCCGCGTGTACTTGGCCGTTGGCGTGGTAGTGGCCCGTCTGCCGGATCAAGCGACAGGCCGCCGCTAAGACGGTAGACATGAACGGTCGGATTGAGCGTTAGACAGGGTGGTTCGATGAGTCCAGCAGGCCCTAGCCAGGAGGGCCAGCCTGCAACCTCGGATTCGGGACAGCCGGGTGATGATTCCCCTGTCGCCGTGGCTACTCCGGATGCGCCTGACCAGGCCGTGCCGGATGAGGCGGCACCAGAACCTAGCAAGTCAGCTCCTGGCACGAAGGCGAAGAAGCGAAAGTCCGGGGCGAAGAGCAAACCGCGCGGGCCGGTCCGGCGGACGTTCGGCGCCATCGGGGGGTTCTTTGTCCTGATCAGCCGGCCCAACTGGGTGCGTCACGTCTCCTTGCTGCTGCTGTATGTCGGCGCCGGCATCGGGGCGACCTGGCCGAGGTTCAACTACCTGACCCGCGGCAGCCTGCCGAGGACGACCGACACGGCCAGCTTCGTCTGGGGCATGTGGTGGGTCGCGCACCAGGTCACGCACCTCGGCAACCCGTTCTTCACGCACTACATGGCCGCTCCGGTCGGCATCCAGCTCGGTTTCAGCACGCTGATGCCGCTGGCGGGCTACGTCATGATGCCGGTCACCCTGCTCTGGGGACCGTCGGCCGCGTTCACCGCGCTCACCCTGATCGTGCCCGGGCTGCTGTGTTACACGATGTTCCGCGCGGCGCGGCTCTGGCTCAACGTGCCAGGCTCCATCGCGGCGGGCGCCTTCTTCGGCCTGTCGACGATGATGCTCTGGCAGGACTGGTATCACGTCAACATCGCCGCCGGCCTCATCTTCCTGCCGCTGACCATCGAGGCGGCGGTGCGGTTGCGCCGCAGCCAGAAGATCGGCCCGGCGATCTGGCTCGGCGTCGCGCTTGGCGGCGCCGTCATGACCAGCCAGGAAGGCGCGGCGATCGCGCTCATGATCGCCTTCGTGATCCTGGTGCCGTGGGTGGTCGGCAAGGCGTTCCGCGACCGCGCAGCGCTCCGCAAGGTTTTGCTGCCGCTGGGGATCGGCGCGGCTGTCGCTTTCCTGGTGGCGAGCCCGCAACTCGTTGCCATGGGGCAGCAGATAGCGGCCGGCGGCGCCACCGTGCCCGTCGGCTCGCTCGCCCAGAACTACACCCAGTTCGGCGTACCGCTCGGGACTCTGTTTTCGGCATCGCCCCGGCTGTCCTACTACGGCCTCGGGCACGTGATCGGCAGCACCTACTCATTCAACGCCGCGCCGAAGGGCGGCTCCTCAGTGCAGCCGGCCGAAGGCGTGCCCACGTTCGGCCTGGTGCTCACCGCGCTGGCCGTGCTCGGCGTCATCATCGGCTGGCGCAAACGCACGACCTGGTGGTTCCTGCTGCTCTTCCTAGGGTGCTCGGTCCTCGCGCTCGGCACCAGCCTGGTCATCGGCAGCGACTGCGTGGTCAACAACGCCGCCGTAGGCAAGCTGTACGGCCAGTCCTGTCACCAGTACATGCCGCTAGCCAGTCATATCCACTGGGTGGCGGTCAAACAAGATGGCATGACGACCTGGGAAAAGGTGCACGTATCGAATCTGATGCCGTATAGCTGGCTGATACGCACCCCTGGCCTGGCGGGGCTGCGAGAAGCCGACCGGTTCGCCCTCATCGGCTTGATCGGCGCGGCGCTGCTGGCCGGCCTGGTCGTGCAGTGGCTGAGCCAGCGCCGCCGCTGGCTTTCGATCCCGTTGCTCATCATCGTGACCGGGCTCAGCGTGCTCGAGATCGGCTGGGCCGGCGGTACCACCGGCCCGCCTTACACGCCGACCGAGGTCATGCCGACGACGATGGCTGGGATCGACTCGGTCATCAAAGCTGACCATTCAGACTCGATCGTGCTCGACGTGCCGTTCGGGCTGCGCGGCGGCCTGCGGCTGACCGGCTCAGGGATCGCAGAACGGGCACTGCTGCTCGCTACCAACGACGGACACCCGCGGGCGGAGTCGTATACGGCCTGGGTTCCGCTGCCGACAATCAACGCGATCACAGCGCATCCGTTCTACAAATACCTGATGAAGTACCAGGGCTCGACGTCCTACGCGACCGTCCCGCAGCTCAACGCGGCCGCCAAGGACCTCAAGACGCTGAACATCGGCTGGGCGGTCGAGTGGACTAATCTCTGGCGCCTGAACCATCCCGGCCAGCGGCTCAACAAGCTCGAGACGTACCTGCGCGAACTCGGCTTCGTCCGGGTCACGCTCGGCTGCCTGGTAGCGTCCCCGCCTCAAACGGTCTGCGACAACCGCCCAGAAGAGCGGGTCTGGCTATGGAAGTACAACCCGGCCTTCGCGTTCCAGGGCAAACTCCCCGTCGCCCGCCTGCAACACCACGGCCACCACCACCACTAGCCCCACCCGGGCTTGCCCCTGTCCTGGGCTGCCGCGCCGGGCCGCGCTTTGATGCGGCTCGATCGCTGGGTCCTGTGGCTAAGGCGCCGGTACTGCTGGACGCAGGGGGATCTGGAGTAGGGGGGCTTCTGGCTGGTCGGGCTGGGATTGGGCTAGCTGAGTGGTGAGGCGGCGCCAGGCTAGGTCGGCGCCGGAGGCCAGGCAGCCGTCGACGACGGCGCTGGTGCCGAGCGCGCTGACCCGGATCTCTGGAAGTACTGGCGAGATCTCGGCGAGCTCGGCGGCCACCAGGGTGACGAACCCAGGCGCCTGCCCGATGCCGCCGCCCAGCACTACCAGGCCGGGGTCGATCACCGTGACGATCGCGCAGATGGCCTTAGCTACCAGCCGCGCCTCGGTGGCCACGATCGCGACGGCGCGCTCATCGCCTGCGGTGGCGGCGGCGAATACCTGGCGAGCCGAGCTAGCCCGCATCCCGGCTTGGCGGGCCGACCTGACTATCGCCGACGAGGCCCCCTCGGTCTCCAGTGTGCCGCGCTGGCGGATCTCGTCGGCGCTCGCTCCGGTGACTCCTTCGGTGATCGGCAGGAACGCGATCTCCCCGGCGACGCCGTGCGCGCCCCGGTGCAACTGCCCGCCGAGCACGAGGCCCATTCCGATGCCGCTGCCGATCGAGACGAACGCGAAGCTGGCGAACTCGCGGCCGTGCCCGTGCTCGCGCTCGGCCAGAGCGGCCGCGTCAGTGTCGTTCTCCACCATGAAGTTCGGGCCGAACGCAGCCCGGAGCCGAGCCAGCACCGCGCGCTTGTCCCAGCCGGCCAGCCCGCCGGTCAGCGCGATCGCGTCGCGGCTCGGGTCATAGACGCCGGGGCTGCCGAGCACGGTCTGCGTCACGTCGTCCCGGCCGACCCCTGCGGCCGCGCAGATGCCGTCGGCGAGCTTGATCAGCTCGCCGACTCGCCTGCTCACGCTGCCGGCCGGGCTGCGCGACTCGGCCTTGGCCCTGACCTCGCCGGTCAGATCAGCGATCGCGCCGCGCAGGTATTCGTGCCCGATATCAAGGCCGAGCACGTAGCCGGCCTCCGGCCGGATCTCGTACAGCACGGCCGACCGGCCCGGTACACCCGTACGCTGCCCGGCGGTGCGCACCAGGCCGGCACGCTCGACGTTGGCCAGCGCCAGCGAGACCGTCGGCTTCGACAGGCCGGACAACCGGGCCAGGTCGGCCCGCGAGCAGACGCCAAGCTGACGGATCTGGCTGAGCAGCAACTGCTCGTTCATCGCCCTGATCAGCTGCGGCCTGGCCGCCTGAGCGGCACCGGCCCCCGAACCGGTAGCGGCAGCCGGCTGACTGGCTACAGCCACTTCTTGCGCGCTGGCTTCCATCTGGCCCGCTCTAGCTGAGATAGGCGAGGTGCTCGCCATGCTGGGTGATGTAGTCGGCCAGCAGCTCCCGCGCCGCCGTGATGCCGGGCACCAGCGGGTGCTGGGCCAGCGCGACCGCCGCCAGCCGGGCATTGCCGGTCATCGCGGCCGTGACGATCCCGCGTTCGTACTCCTTTACCGCCTCGACCAGCGCTCGGGCCGACCTGGGCAATTCTGGCCGCCCGGTGACGGCCAGGCCCGCCGTGTCCACCCGGGCAGGAACCTCGACGATGTCGTCCGGGTCCAGGAAGGGCAGCGTGTCGCCGTTGCGCACGTTCACGATCACGTTGCCAGGGCTCCGCCCGGACAGGCCGTCGATCACCCGCAACGCCAGGCCCTCATACCCGCCGATCTCCTCCGCTTGCATCGGCACGGCGCCGCGCGCCTCCCGCGCCTCCCGGGCGGCGGCTTGCCCGCTGTCGCCGTCGGTGTCGGTCCGCATGTAAGTGTCCCGCCGAACCCCGAGCAGGTTCGAGTACGCGGTCCACGCGGCCTGCACGTCGTCGCCGGCGAACGCGTGCTTGATCGCGGCCAGCAGCTCGGAGTTGAGCGCCAGCACATCCTGGCCCCGGCTCGAGCCGTTGCTGGCCACCCCGTCGATGTACCGCCGCGAGTCGTAGTAGTAGTACACGTATTCGGTCGGCAGCGCACCGACCCGGCGGACCAGGTCGGCGTCGAACGCCCCGAATAGCCGCCACTCGCCTTTCAGCTCGTCGAACCGGTCGATCAGCTCGGGCATCCGCTCGACACCGTCGACCGCGACCGACGTCACCCAACCCAAGTGATTCAGCCCGCCGTAACTGGCACTGACCTGCCCTGGCTCGGCTCCCCAGGCCGCACTGGCGAACTTGGTCAGCTCCGCGATCGTGTGCGACGGCGTATCGCAGACGCCGACAGCGGTCACCTTCCCCTGCGCGCTGATCGCCTGCGTGATCAGCCCGGCTGGGTTCGTGAAGTTGATCAGCACCGCGTTCGGAGCGCACTGGCTGAGCAGCTCGCAATAGGAGAGCACCACCGGGATAGTGCGCAGCGCCATCGCGCCGCCGCCGGGCCCGGTCGTCTCCTGCCCGACGATGCCGCGCCGGAGCGCGACCTGCTCGTCGATGATGCGGCCCCGGTCACCGCCGACCCTGATCGCCGAGAACACGTAGTCCGCCCCGGTGAATGCGTGCACCGGATCATCAGTCAGCGTGACCACGCCCGGATGCCCGAGCACGCGCCCGATCTCGGTGGCCAGCCGCGCGGTCGTGGCCCGCCGGGTCGCGTCCGGCTCGAACAGGCAGATCTCGTCGAACGCTCCTGGCCGGCCCGCCAGCACCGACCGCACGAAGGCCGGCATCCTGACCCCGCCGCCGCCGAGGATGGACAGCTTCATTTAGCGACGCTCCACGAGTTCAGGCTGACCAGTTCATTCATCCGCGCTCCATAAGCTCCGGCTCGCTTCCTGTCGTCAGGGTGGCGGTCAGGTTCTGAAAGTCCATCGGGCGAAACGGCCAGCCCGAGCTGGTCGTTTCGCCCACCGGACCGATCGCGCCGAGCTGCGCGACCGCCTTGGAGCCGGCTTCGTTCGCGGCCACGACGGCCTCGGTGATCGATGCCCCGGTCAGCAGCGCGGCGATCAGTGCGCCGGCGAAATTGTCGCCGGCCCCGGTCAGGTCCTTGACCTCGACCTCGCGGACCCCGTCCCGCACCTGGGTGAACGAGCCGTCGGGATGCGAAACCAGGGCCCCGTCGGCGCCTCGGGTCACGACCAGCTGGGTCCCCCACTTCGACGCGGCGGCGATCGCCTGCTCGATAGTAGGCGACCCGGTCAGCCGTAGCAGCTCGGCGGAGTTCGGCACGAAAACATCGGCGAGCTTGATGCTCTCGAAGATGGCCTCGCCTTCGCGCTCGTCGCCGAGGGAGATATCGAGCATGACCTTGCAGCCGAGCTCGCGAGCCTCGCGCAGGAAGGGCGGCACGCCGATGCCGCCGTGCAGGTAACACCAGGCCGGCGGGTCCGCGCGGAGCACGCTCAGCCAGCGGTCACGCTCGGGCTGGCCGCCGAAACCGCCCGGCGGCCGCTGCGTCACGAACCCGCGGTCCCCTGAGAAGTTCAGCACGGCCGTGATGCCGGCGGCCGAGCCCGGTATCCGCACCGAGGTGGACAGGTCGATCCCGGCGGCGGTGCAGTGCTCGATCGCCACCTGGGAGCCAAAGTCCTCGCCGAGCCGGGCGCATACCCCAGCCCGCGCGCCGCCGGCGGCCGCCGCCGTGGCGCTGGTCACCGCGCCGCCGCAGGAGATCGAGAACTCGTCGGTAAAGACTTCCTCGCCGGGCTCCGGCAGCCGGTCTAGCTGCCCGAATACCAGCTCGAGGAAGAGCATCCCGAACGAGATCATGTCCACGGCCGATTGCCTCCAAGGCGCTGCGTACCAGGGTCCCAGGAATCAGGACCGGTCGGTGCGAACCGGTCCTCATCCAGACTTCATGCGCCAGATCACGGTTCGGCCACGAACTCTGTTACGTCCTGGATAGTTAGGATACTGTCCTAACAATCTCACAGAATAGCTCGATCGTATACAACCACCAGCACAGGATCCCGGAACTCACATTCCCAACATCCGCCCCACCCGCAACACACATGGCTTTAATGGTGGTAACCAGGCCAAAGCAACCGAAGGGCTCAAGCTATGAGACGCCTTATCAAATACGGGGTCGTCATCGCGACATGCTGCCTGGCGGCGGCTGCCTGCTCGAGCAGTAGCAGCGGCGGTGGCGGCGGTGGCGGCGGTGGCGGCGGGAGTGCTAGCGGCGTCCTGTCCATCGACAACGAGAGCGGTGGCAACTGGACGTGTGACTTCAACCCGTTCAACCTGTCCGACATCTCCTTCTCGCTGGGCACCGTCTACGAGCCGCTGGTCTTCGTCGACACGCTGGAGAACGCGAAGACGACACCCTGGCTCGCGCAGAGCTTCGCGTGGAGCAACGGCAACAAGACTCTGACCTTCACGATCCGCAAGGGCGTCAAGTTCACTAACGGCGACCCGCTGACCGCCGCCGACGTGCTGTACACCTTCAACCTGCTCAAGGCGAACAAGACGCTGGACATCAACGCGGTCTGGTCCGTGCTCAGCAGCGTCTCCCAGAGCGGTGACCAGGTCGTCATGCAGTTCAAGGCGCCCGCGGTGACGTACTTCTACTACATCGCCGACCAGATCGGCATCGTCGACCCGAAGGTCTGGTCCAAGATCTCTGACCCGTCCAAGTACCCGGACACGAACCCGATCGGCACCGGGCCTTACACGGTCAGCTCGAAGACCTGCACCCCGCAGAACATCCAGTACACGGCCAACCCGCACTTCTGGAAGCCAGGGCTGCCGAAGGTCGAGACCGTCAACTACCCGGCCTACCTCACCAACGACTCCGCCAACAACGTCCTGGCCCAGGGCGGGGCGCAGTGGGGCAGCCAGTTCATCCCCAACATCGACAAGTTCCTGGCCGGCCAGCCCGCGATCAAGCACTGGTTCCCGCCGGTCGCCAACGTGTCGGTGTTCATCAACCTGACGAACCCGCTGCTGAAGGACGTCGCCGTGCGCCAGGCCATGGCCTACGCGATCGACCGGGCCAAGGCCAGCCAGCTTGGTGAGTTCGGCGAGGAGCCGGCGTCGAACCAGACCGGCATCGTCACCCCGACGTTCAGCACCTGGCTGGACAGCGCCCAGGCAGCGAAGTACGGCAACAACTACGCCTACAACCCGAAGAAGGCGATGTCGATCCTCGAGGCGGACGGCTACAAGAAGGGTTCTAACGGCATCTTCGCCAAGAACGGCAAGCAGCTCTCGTTCTCGATCATCAACAACGGCGGATTCTCGGACTGGGTGAACGCGGTCAACGTGATCGTCGCCGACTTCAAGGCGGTCGGCATCCAGGTGACCGCGGAGGACCTGTCCCAGACCACCTACCAGGACAAGCTGTTCGCGGGCCAGTTCGAGCTCGGCTACGGCGCCGAGACCGGCGGGCCCGGCCCGTACTTCGAGCTGCGCCAGTGGCTGTACTCGGCCAACTCCGCGCCGATCGGCACCCCGGCCGGCTCGAACTTCGAGCGGTTCAGTGACCAGGAAGTCGACAACCTGATCAACCAGTTCCCGACCACCACCAGCGCGACTGAGCAGCAGGCGATCGTCTCCAAGCTGGAGAAGATCATGCTGGCCGACGTACCGGTGATCCCGGTCACCGAGGCGGTCGACTGGTTCCAGTACGACACCAGCAAGTTCAGCGGCTGGCCCTCGCCCAGCAACCAGTACGCCCAGCCGGCCGCCTACAACTACCCGGACTGGGAGCAAGTGATGCTGAACCTGACTCCGACCAAGTAGTCAGGAATGGTGTGGGCCGCGGATGAGACGAACCTCTGCGGCCCACACCGCCCGGTCTAGCCAGAATCACCCAAGCCAGACGACGATGTGGTGATGGGAGGACGGAAGTCATGAGATTCGCGCTTCGCCGTCTGGCCTTCTTCTTGCTGACCTTGTGGGCCGCGCTCACGCTGAACTTCGTATTGCCTCGCCTGATGCCGGGCAACCCGGCGATCGCCATGATCGCGAAGTTCAAGGGCGGCGTGTCGCCGCAGGCGCTGCACACGCTCGAAGTCCAGTTCGGCGTGAACACCCGGCAGAGCTTGATCAGCCAGTACTGGCACTACCTGAAGAACATCTCGACCGGCAATTTCGGCACGTCGCTATCGGAGTACCCAGCCTCCGTCGGGCACATCATCGGCTCCGCCATTCCGTGGACGCTCGGCCTGGTCGGACTGACCACGATCCTGTCGTTCATCCTCGGCACCGGAATCGGGATAGTGGGCGCCTGGCGCCGAGGCGGCACCCTGGACAGCGTGATGCCGCCCGTCTTCGTGATCACCTCAGTGATCCCGTACTTCTTTCTCGGCCTGGTGCTCATCTTGATCTTCGGCATCAAGCTGAACTGGCTGCCGTACATCGGCAGCTACACCAACACGCTGACCCCGACCCTTAACTTCAGCTTCATCTGGGACGTGATCACGCACGCGATCCTGCCGGCCGCGACCCTGCTGATCACCACGATCGGCACCTGGATCCTGACCATGCGCAACACCATGATCACCACGCTGGCCGAGGACTACGTGCGAATGGCCAGGGCCAAGGGCCTGTCGGGCCGCCGCATCATGTTCGACTACGCGGCCAGGAACTCGATCTTGCCCAACCTCACCGGGTTCGCGATGTCGCTCGGCTTCGTGCTCGGCGGCGCGATCCTGGTCGAGTACGTCTTCAATTACCAGGGCGTCGGCTACTGGCTGCTGGCCGCGGTCAACAACGAGGACTACCCGCTCATGCAGGCACTGTTCCTGCTGATCACCGTCGCGGTGCTGGTGGCCATCCTGATCTCTGACATCGCCACCGCGGTGCTCGATCCGCGCACCAGGGACGCAGGTTAAGCCATGGCAATGATCCAGATGCCGTCGGGCGCGGACCCCGGTTCCGCTCCCCCGCCGCTTGAGCTAGCCGAACTCACCGCGACCGAGCAGCGCTCCGGCGCCAGCCGCTCCCCGGCGATCCGCGCGCTGCTGCGGATGGGCAAGGCCATCAGGTCGAACCGCAAGGCGACCTGGGGGGCCGGGCTCCTCCTGCTCATCGTGCTGATCTCGCTCTTCCCAGGGCTGATCGCCCACGATGACCCGAATGCGATCGGCGTTTACAAGACCGCCCTCGGCCCGTCCCTGCGCCACCTGCTCGGCACCACCGGCCTCGGCACGGACATGTTCGCCCAGATCATCTACGGCGCCAGGCCGGTGCTCGAGATCGCGTTCGGGGTCGGCATCGGCGCCACCGCCATCGCGGTGCTGATCGGAGTCGCGGCGGCCTATCTCGGCGGCGTCTGGGACGCGGTGCTCAACGTGCTCACCGATATTCTGCTGGTGATCCCGCTGTTCCCGCTGCTGATCGTGCTCGCGGGTTACCTGCACGGTGCGGGCACCGGCGTGATGATCGTGGTGATCACGCTGACCGGCTGGTCGTACACCGCCAGGCAGCTCAGGGCCCAGGCGCTGTCGCTGCGCAAGCGCGACTTCCTCGAAGCGGCCCGGGTCAGGGGCGAGCGCCCGCTGTACATCATCGTGGTCGAGATCATCCCGACGATGACCTCGCTGATCGTCGCCAGCTTCCTGACCAACGCGCTGTACGCGGTGCTGTTCTCCTCCAGCCTGCAGTTCATCGGGCTCGGCGACCCGAACGTGGTCAGCTGGGGGACGATGCTGCGCGCGGCCGAGAACAACGAGGCGTTCCAGACCGGCCAGGCGCTGTGGGTCATCGCCCCCGGAGTCTGCATCGTTGCCCTCGGAGCCGCGCTCGCGCTGCTCAACTACGCGTTCGACGAGATCGGCAACCCGGCCCTGCGGCCGATCAGGAGGCGTCGTGCCAAGCAACGGTGATCCGATCCTGGACGTTCGCGATCTATCGGTCGAATACCTGCTGGAGGGCGGCAGCGTGCTCGCCGTCGACAACGTGAGCTTCTCGCTCGCGCCCGGCGAGTTCGTCGGCGTGGTCGGTGAGTCCGGCTGCGGCAAGTCGACAATGCTGTTCGCGATCGCGCAATTGCTGTCGCCGCCCGCCGAGATCACCGGCGGCACCGTGATGTTCAAGGGCAGGAACCTCGTCGGCCTGACCGAGTCCTCGCTGACCGCGATCCGCTGGCAAGACCTGTCGGTCGTGATGCAGAGCGCGATGAACGCCCTCAACCCCACGAAGTCGATCGGCTCCCAGTTCAAGGACGCGATGCGCGCCCACGGCGTGAGCTCGAATAAGGACATCGCCAAGCGGTCTGCCGAGGTCATGAAGATGGTCGGCATCGACGCGATACACCTGAACAGCTACCCGCATCAGCTGTCGGGCGGGATGCGGCAGCGGTCGATGATCGCGATGGCGCTGCTGTTCACGCCCGAGCTGGTGATCATGGACGAGCCCACCTCGGCGCTCGACGTGGTCGCCCAGCGCTCGCTAATGGTGCAGATCTCCGAACTGCAGGATGAGTTCGGCTTCGCGGTCATCTTCGTCACCCACGACATGTCTCTGGTCAGCCATTTCTCCGACCGGCTCATGGTCATGTACGCCGGCCAGGTTGCCGAGGTCGGGCCGACCAGGACCGTATTCGATTCACCTGCCCATCCCTACGCCGAAGGCCTGCTCGAAGCTTTCCCCTCGATAAGAGGACCGAAGGTGCATCTGGCCGGCATCGGTGGCAGCCCCCCGAACCTGGCGCGAAGAACTGACGGATGCTGGTTCGCACCGCGGTGCCCTAAGGTCTTTGACCGGTGCCGAAGTGAACGTCCCGAGCTTTACCCACTCGAAAGCACGAGGGTGCGCTGCTTCCTGCACGACCCGGTGCGGCGCGAGGTCGAGGCGGCCGCCGAGGCAGCCGCGTCCGAGCCAGCAGAGCCGGTCGAGATCTTGGCGCCGAGGAATCAGGGGGCACAGCATGACCGACGTCTCGGCTGAGCCGCAGCCGGAGAGCCCGGCCGAAGAAGCTGAGCCGCTCCTGCGGACCGAGGGCCTGACCAAGCATTTCAAGATTGGCAGCGCGCTGTCCCGGCGGACGCTGCACGCGGTCGATGACGTCACTTTGTCGATTGGCGAACGAGAGATCGTCGCCTTGGCCGGGGAAAGCGGCAGCGGCAAATCCACGATCGCACGACTGCTCGCGCGGATCTACAAGCCCACAAACGGAGAAATATTTTTTCAGGAGAAAGCTTTGCGAGGGCTCCGATCGCGCTCGGAGAGGCTGAGGTATTCGGGGCTAGTCCCGATGGTGTTCCAGGATCCGTTCGCCTCGATCAACCCGGTATTCCGGGTCAGTCACGGCATGCTGCGCGGGCTGAAGCTGCACCGGCCTGAGCTCTCCGGCGACGAGCGGTACGCCGAAGCCAAGCGGGTGTTCGAGGTGGTCGGGCTTACCCCGGCGGCCGACGTTCTTGACCGGTACCCGCACGAGCTGAGCGGCGGCCAGCGGCAGCGAGTCGGCTTCGCGCAGGCGCTGGCGATGCGGCCGAAGCTGATCCTGGCCGACGAGCCGGTCTCCATGCTCGACGTGTCGATCAGGATCGGGCTGCTGAACCTGATGGCGCAACTGCGTGACGACGAGGGCGTCTCGATCCTGTTCATCACCCATGACCTGGCCAGCGCCAGGTACGTGGCCGACCGCCTGATCGTGATGTACGCCGGCCAGATCGCCGAGAGCGGACCGATGGAGGAAGTGCTGTCGAACCCGAAGCACCCCTACACCCAGCTGTTGCTTTCGGCCGCACCCGATCCGCGGGCACCGCTGGGGGTCGACGCCGACACCGACCGGGGCGAGCCGCCGAAGGTGATCGACCCGACGCCTGGCTGCCGCTTCCGGTGGCGCTGCCCGGTCGCGATCGAGGCTTGCGAAACCATCACCCCCTTGTTGCTGCCCATCGCAGACGGTCATGAGGCCGCCTGCCATGTCGCCCAGTCGGGCGCGGAAGTGAAGGCATTCGGATGAAACTCGCTGTCATCGGCGGAGGCTCTACCTACACCCCCGAGCTGGTCGACGGAATCGCCCGGCTCGCCGAGCAGGTCAAGGTCACCGAGCTGGTGCTAGTCGACCCCGATGAGTCCCGGCTGTCGGTAGTCGGCCCGTTCTCGGCCCGGATCATGCGGTCCTACGGGCATCCGGCTGCCGTTCGATGGACCACGGATGCCGACGACGGGCTCGACGGCGCGGGTGCGGTGCTGCTGCAGCTGCGAGTCGGCGGGCAGGCCGCGCGGGACCGGGACGAGACCTGGCCGCTGGAGTGCGGCTGCGTCGGCCAGGAGACGACGGGCGCGGGCGGGCTCGCCAAGGCGCTGCGCACGGTCCCTGTAGTGCTCGACATCGCCGAGCGGGCCCGCCAGCGGGCCGCCTCCGACGCGTGGATCATCGACTTCACCAATCCCGTCGGGATCGTCACCAGGGCACTGCTCGACGCCGGGCATCGAGCGGTCGGGCTGTGCAATGTCGCGATCGGCTTCCAGCGGATCTTCGCGGGCTGGCTCGGGGTCACGCCTGAGCAGGTCAGCCTGGGCCACGTCGGGCTGAATCACCTGACCTGGGAGCGGTCGGTGATGGTGGATGGCACGGACCGGCTGCCTGAGCTGCTGTCCTCGCGCGGCAGCGATATCGCGGCGCTGATCCGCCAGCCCGAGCCGGTACTGCACCTGACCGGCGGCACGGTGCCGTCCTATTACCTGCGCTACTACTACCAGCACGATGTCGTGGTCGACGAGCTGCGCGGCAGCCAGACCAGGGCGGCGGCGGTCGCCGAGATGGAACGGCAGCTGCTGGAGATGTACGCCGACCCGGCGCTGGACCAAAAGCCTGAGCTGCTCGGCCAGCGGGGCGGGGCGTTCTATTCCGAGGCGGCCGTGGCGCTGCTCGCCTCGCTGGTCAACGACACCGGCGACGTCCAGGTCGTGAACCTCCGCAATGCGGGGACGCTGCCGTTCCTGCCCGATGAGGCGGTGATCGAGGTCGCGGCCGTGATCGGCGCTGGCGGCCCGGTGCCGGTGCCGGTGGAGCCGCTGAACCCGCTGCTGGCCGGGCTGGTCGCGCATGCCTCGGCCTACGAGGAGCTGGCCCTGGACGCGGCGCTGCACGGGGGCAGGGACCGGGTGGTGAAAGCGCTGCTGGCTAATCCGCTGGTCGGGCAGTATGAGCAGGCCACCGGCCTCGCTGATCGGCTGATCGCTGAAAACGCTCACTTTTTGGGTTGGGCGGGGTGACCTTGGCGACGCCCGCTGTTGTCGCCGTGGATGGCGGCAACAGCAAGACCGACCTTGCCCTGGTCGCGGTCGACGGTTCGCTGCTGGCCACGGCGCGCGGCCCTGGCATGCCGATGCACCTGTCGCAGGAGAACGTCCAGATCATCGCGGACCTGCTGAGCTCGGCGGCTGATATTGCCGGAGTGCCAGGATCCGGGAACGGGCTGGCCGGGATCGCGACCCAGCTCGTGGCCTGCGTGGCCAACGTGGACTTGCCCGAGGACGAACGGCAGCTCGAGCGGATGCTCGCGGCGCAGGGCTGGACGCAGTCCACCGTCGTCGCCAACGACACCTTTGCGGTGCTGCGGGCCGGTCTGGATGACGTGCCCGCCGAGGGCGCCAGCCGGCCCTGGGGAGTCGCGGTCACCTGCGGCGCCGGGATCAACTGCGTTGGCGTCGCGCCGGACGGCCGGACGGCCGGCTATCTCGCGCTGGGCTCGATCACCGGCGACTGGGGCGGCGGGTACAGCCTGGGCGTCGCGGCGCAGTGGCACGCGATCAGGGCCGAGGACGGCCGCGGTCCAGATACTGAGCTAGCCCGGGCGGTGCCCGCTCATTTCGGACTGGCTACGCCGACCGAGGTCGCGGTGGCTCTGCATAAAGGCCAGCTCGGATACGACCGGGCCGGTGAACTGGCCCCGCTGGTATTTGAGGTCAGCGACAACGGGGATCCGGTGGCCAGGAAGGTCATCATGAAGCTCGCGAACGAGATCGCGTTGATGGCGACGGCCGTGATCAGGCGGCTGGAACTGACCGGCGCGGCGGTGCCGGTGATCCTTGGCGGCGGCGTGCTCGCGGCCAACAACCCGCTGCTGATCGGCGCGATCTCCGAGCGCGTGTCGGCCGTGGCGAGCCTGGCCCAGTTCAGGGTCGTCGAGGCGATCCCGGTGGCTGGCGCCGCGCTGATGGGCCTTGACCGGATCGGGGCGCCGGTCAGCGCGACCCAGCGACTGCGGGCGGCGTTCGCCAATTTGCCCGCGGCGGTTCTGAGCGCATCCTGAGCCAGCCGGGATCGGGGTCGGCGTCCTCTCCACGGATCGCCGACTGATAGCGGCGCAATTCGCTAGAGTCTCCGATACCTGGGCATCCTTGCACACCTACCGTGCGCAGCCCCTCGATGATCGAAGAGGATGCTGTGACTACCCCGCTTCCTGGCCGCCCTAAGGCAGCCAGGCGCCGCAGGCACCTTAGTACGAAGATGCTGGTCCTTATCGCGGCGCTGGCCTGCGTGCTGCTGATGGTCGGGCGGGGAACCGCCCAGTTCGTGAACCGGCTGTCCTGTGCAGGCCAGCCGATCGACATCAACGTCGCGGTCAGCAACGACATCGCCACGCCGATCGATCAGATTGCCCGGGTCTTCAATGAGCAGGATCACCAGGCCGACAGCCACTGCGTCGCGGTGCAGATCAACCCGACGGACCCCGCGCTGGCCGCGGCGCAGATAGACGGCCAGCACCCGAACGCGACCCGCTCGACGATCACCGCCTGGATTCCGGACTCCACCTTGTGGGTCGATGAGGTACGCGGGTTCGAGTCCGGTGCCCAGAACGTGAGCCCGGCCGGTTTCAGCGTGGCCAAGTCGCCCTTGATGATTGCGATGCCGCCCGCCGCGGCCGCCCGCACTCCGGCGCTGGCCAAGCTCGGCTGGCGGATGCTGCTGCCGCGAGCGATCGGCGGGCCGCGATCCCCGTCCGATCTAGTGGTGGATCTGCCTGATCCAACCCAGTCCGCGGCGGGCCTGGCGAGCTTGATCGAGATCAACCGGATGCTCGGTTCGACCAAGACGGCCCGGCTGGAGTTCACCAAGTTCGCGCACACCGCGGCGGTCACCTCGTACTTCGACGATCCTGGCTCGCTGGGCGCGTTCGTCAGCCAGGCCGCGCCGCCGTTCAACGGCGACCCAGTCACGGTTACAACCGAGCAGGCCGTGCTCGCCTACGATGCCGCCAACCCGCACCAGCCGCTGGCGGCGGTCTATCCGTCTAGCAGCCGGACTCAGCTCGGCAGCCCGGAGCTCGACTATCCGTACGTGCTGCTCGCCTCGTCGAGCCAGCAGCAACTGGCGGCGGCGAACTCCTTCGGCCAGTTCCTGCATACCTCGTACGCCGCGAGCGTGCTGAGGTTCGCGGGCTTCAGGTCCGGAGGGCCGGTCCCTGGCAAGCCGGACAAGTTCCCGGCGTCCTACGGGCTCGATGACCAGGTGCTGCAGGTGGCGCCGGACGCGACCGCGCTTGAGGAGCCGACCGTACTGCAGGCATGGAATAATCTCTCGCTCTACTCCAGGGACCTCACGCTGGTCGACGTGTCCGCGAATATGGCCAAGTCGCCTGCGCCTGGCGATCCTAACTTCGAAACCGAACTGGGCCAGGCCGCGTCCATCGGGCTGGCGCTGTTCGCCAACACCTCCAATCTCGGCCTGTGGGAGTTCCCTGGCCCTGTCGGCACCAAGCAGTATAAGAACCTCATGTCGATTGGCCCGCTACCCGCGCAGGTCGGGTTGCTCACCAGGCGCGCTCAGCTGATACGCATCAACGACCACTTCGTCCCGACCGCCCAGACCAACGTGGCGCTCTACGGCACCATCGAGACCGGCTACAAGTACCTGATGCGGACCTACAAGCCCAAGTTCTTCAACGCGCTGATCGTGCTGGGGTCGGGTGTCGAGAAGTCACCGGGCGATATCACAGGACCCAAACTGCTCAAGGAGCTAACCAAGCTCTATAACCCGGCTCGCAAGGTCACGATAATCATGGTCATTTTCGGCAATCCGCCGAACTTTGCCGAACTGCGGAAGATCGCGCAGGCCACCAGCGGGCAGGCGTATCAGATCACCACGGCGTCTGAGGTAGACGAGGTGTTCTACAACGCACTTGCCCGTCGGCTGTGCGCACCGAGTTGCGGTGGGTAAGCCCGCTCAGCTAGCGGTGCCCAGCAGATGACGCCCGTGCCCGTGATTGGCTTAAGCGGATCGCCGCCCGATAGCGCCACAATTCGGTAGAGTTTCCAATATCTGGGCATCCGTGCGCAGCTACCGTGCGCTACCCCTCAATGATCGAAGAGGATGCTGTGATTACCCCGCCTTTCGGCCGAACCAAGGCAGCCAGACGCCGCAAGCGGCGGCTGCATACGAAGTCGCTGGTGCTCATAGCCGCGCTGGCCTGCGTCCTGCTGATGGTCGGGCGCGCCACGGCTCAGTTCGTGAACCGGCTCTCCTGCGAAGGCCAGCGGATCGACATCAATGTCGCCGTCAGTCCCGACATGGTGACTCCGGTCCAGCAGATCGCCCAGATCTTCAACGATCAGAATCATCAGGCCGACGGGCACTGCGTAGCGGTGCAGATCAACCAGGCCGACCCCGCGCAGGCGGCGGCTCAGATCGACGGCCAGCAGCCGAACGCGACCGGCCAGTCGATCACCGCCTGGATTCCGGACTCCACCTTGTGGGTGGACGAGGTGCGCGGGTTCGAGCCCGGCTCCCAGAACGTGAGTCCGGCCGGATTCAGCGTGGCCAGATCACCGCTGATGATCGTGATGCCGGCCGCCGCGGCGGCCAGGACTCCGGCGCTGACCAAGCTGGGCTGGAAGCTGCTCTTGCCGCGAAGCATCGGCGGACCTACGGGCCCGTCCGGTCTGCGGGTCGACCTGCCGGATCCAGCCCAGTCCGCCGCGGGCCTGGCGACCCTGATCGAGGAAAGCCGGCTGCTTGGCTCCACCAAGGCGGCCAGGGTGGAGTTCACCAAGTTCGCGCACACCGCGTCGGTCACCTCGTACTTCGATGACCCAACGTCGCTGAGCGCCTTCTCCAGCCTGGCCGCGCCGCCATTCGACGGCGACCCGGTGACCGTCACGACCGAGCAGGCCGTGACCGCCTACGACGCGGCCAACCCGCGTCACCCGCTGGCGGCGGTCTATCCGTCCGGCAGCCGGTCACAGCTCGGCAGCCCGGAACTCGACTATCCGTACGTCCTGCTGGCCTCCTCGGACCAAGCGCAGCTCGGGGCGGCGAACGCGTTCGGCCAGATGCTGAAGACCAGTTATGCGCAGAGCGTGCTCAGGTTCGCGGGCTTCAGGTCCGCCGGGACGATCCCTGGCAGGCCAGATAAGTTCCCGGCGTCCTACGGGCTCGATGACCAGATGCTGCAGGTGGCACCGAACGCCACGTCGCTTGAGGCACCGACCGTGCTGCAGGCGTGGAACAAGCTGTCGGTCTACTCCAAGGACCTCGTCGAGGTCGATGTCTCCTCGAACATGGCCAAGTCGTCGGCGCCTGGCGAGCCAAGCTACGAGACCGAGCTCAGCGGGGCCGCGTCCCTGGGCCTTGCGCTGTTCGCCAATACTTCCAACCTCGGAGTGTGGGAGTTCGGCGGTGGCGTAGGCGGCAAGAGCCTGTACAAGAACCTTGAGTCGATCGGGCCGCTGACGGCCAACGTAGGCCTGCTGACCCGGCGAGATCAGCTGGAGCGGATCGCCGCGCACTTCACGCCGACCAGCAGCAGCCGGAGCGCCTTTTACGGCACCATCCAGGCCGGTTACAAGGAGCTGATGCGGACCTATCAGCCCAGGTACTTCAACGCGCTGGTGGTGCTCGGGTCAGGAATTGAGAACGCCCCGGGCGACATCAGCGGACCTGACCTGCTCAAGGAACTGACCAAGCTCAACAACCCGGCCCGCAAGATCACGATGATCGTCGTTATCTTCGGCAACCCGCCCAACTTCCCCGAGATTCAGAAGATCGCCCAGGCGACCGGCGGCCAGGCCTACCAGATCACCAAGGCGTCTCAGGTGGACGAGGTGTTCTACCAGGCACTCGCCCACCGCCTCTGCGACCCGAGCTGTGCCGCGCCTTAGTTAGGGTCGCGTTCGGTGGGCCAGGCTCCGTTAGGTGGTCGTGTCCAGTAGGTGATGAGCGCGCTCGATCATCTTGGGCACGGCCGGGCCTTCGCGCTCGAAGCCTTCGCCTACGGTCTTGTTCTGCAAGAACCTGGCGTGGATGCCCTCGAGCACGACCGCGAGCTTGAAGCAGCCGAACGCCATGTAATACCCGATCGCCGAGATGTCACGGCCGGTTAGCTCGGCGTACCGCGCGGCGGCATCGGCCCGGCGCATGAACCCAGGGATCGTGGTGACCGAGCCGCCCTCGGACAACCGCAGCCAGTCATCGTCGCCCGGGTCGGTCCAGTACATGAGCGTGAGCCCGAGGTCGGCCATCGGATCGCCGAGCGTGGACATCTCCCAGTCGACGACAGCGGCCACGCCGGTAGCTGGCTCGAGCGTGACGAGCATGTTGTCCAGTCGCAGGTCGCCGTGCACCAGGGTGCCATCGGTCGACTGCGGCAGATCGGCCTCCAGCCGCTTCACCAGCTCGTCGTAGCCGGGAACCGCGCGGGAGTTGGACAGCTCCCACTGCCGTTGCCAGCGCGCCAGTTGCCTGGTCATGTAGCCCTCAGGGCGCCCGAAGCCGGTCAATCCGACGGTGTCGATGTCGACCGAATGGATCGCCGCGAGCATGTCGATCGTGAGCTCGGACAGTTCCCTGGCCTGGCCGGCGCTCACCTTCGCGCCATCTTCCCTGGTCCGAAGCACCTTGCCGGTGACGTAGCCCATGAGATAAAACGGCGCATCGACGATCTCGGTGTCGGCGCAGAACGCGACCGGAACCGGCACGGGGATCGTACCGGCCAGGGCGGAGATCACGCGGTACTCGCGCGTCATGTCGTGGGCGGTGGGAAGCACGTGGCCGAGCGGCGGTCGGCGGAGCACGAGAGTCTGGTCGCCGAAGTCCAGCCGGTAGGTGAGGTTCGACCGGCCGCCGGAGATCAGCGAGATGCCGGTGAGCGGTCCTGGCCGACGGTCCTCGGGTACGTTTTCGCTGATCCAAGCCTCCAGCCGGACCGGATTATCGATTCCGGGAACGCTGGGTACCTCGCTACCGTAGGGCACTATGAACCCCTTTCGCGCACTCTCGACCCCTGCACTGTCTAGAACTGATCGAACAACACTGTCTAGAACTGATCGGACAACACTGTCTAGAACTGATCGAACAACACTGCACCGCCTGCGAGAGCGCGGCGCGACGGACAGATCCGCCCTGTACGCCGTACTCGACGCTTGCCTTATCTGCCACCTTGGCGTGATTATCGACGGTTCGCCAGTAGTGCTGCCGACCGGGTACGGGCGTATTGGCGAGACATTGTATCTGCACGGCTCAACGGGCAACCGATCGCTCCAGTTCGCCCCGGACCGGGACATATGCGTGACCGTCACGCTGCTCGACGGCTTGGTCTGCGCGAGGTCGGTATTTCACAACTCGATGAACTACCGCAGCGCGGTCATCTTCGGCACCCCGCGCGTCGTCACGGACCCCGACGAGCGGCTGGCCGCGATCGAGGCGATCACCGAGCACCTGATCCCTGGACGCTGGGAGAACTCGCGGAAGCCCACCAAGAAGGAACTCGCCGCCACCTCCGTGCTGGCACTGGCGCTGGACGAGGCGTCGGTGAAGATCCGCGCCGGTGAGCCGAAGGATGAGGACGAGGACTACGACCTGGATTACTGGGCCGGCGTCCTGCCGATATCTCTGACTATCGGCCAGGCGATCCCAGACCCGCTCCTGCGACCAGAGATCGGGGTGCCCGACCACATCGCCGCGCTCGAGCATCGAGACGCCGGGCAGCCACTGGGCGCAGTGAACGGTGAAACCGAAGATCCCGATGCGACGCACGCGTTCGGGTAGCGCACAAACCCCGGCGGAACTGGCCTAGGCTGGGGTCGTGACTGACCGACTGGTCTGGATTGACTGCGAGATGACCGGCCTCAACATTTCGAGTGACGCCCTCGTTGAGGTTGCCTGCGTAGTCACCGATGGTGACCTGACCGAACTAGATACCGGCGTCGATGTTGTGATCAAGCCTCCGGCCGAAGCGCTCGACCACATGCCTGACCTTGTGCGACAGATGCACACCACGTCAGGTCTGCTAACCGAGCTGCCCAGCGGCATAACCCTGGCCGAGGCCCAAGATGTCGTGCTCGGCTATATCCGCGGGCACGTCGCCGAGCCGAGAAAAGCTCCCCTGTGCGGCAACTCGATCGCCACGGACCGCTCGTTCATCGCGCGCGACTTGCACAAGCTGGACGACTACCTGCACTACCGGATGATCGACGTGTCCAGCATCAAGGAGCTGGCCCGCCGCTGGTACCCGCGCGCCTACTTCGCCAGCCCGGCCAAGGTCGGCGGCCACCGCGCGCTAGCCGACATCCTGGAGAGCATCGCGGAACTGAGGTACTACCGGGAAGCGGTGTTCGTGCCGATGCCCGGCCCGGACACCGCCACGGCCCGCGAGATCGCGGCCAGGATAACCGGTAAAACGCCAGGTGCGGCCCATGAGCACGGCGCCGCCAAAGCGGCAGCCAAGGCGGCCGGCAATACGGCGGAATCCAGTTCTGCGAAGTGACCCAGGGCCTGTATGCTTCTGCAAGCCGGATCGCGTTACGCGGACGGCCATGGTGGGCGTAGCTCAGCTGGTAGAGCGCCAGGTTGTGGTCCTGGATGTCGTGGGTTCAAGTCCCATCGTCCACCCCATGCGTTGTCGCAGGTAGTCAGGCCCGGCCAGGGCCGTGCTGAGCCGTGTCGTGGCTGATTTCGGGGTGGCCGGGCTGTCGAGCCTGCAGGCGGTGTCCGGGGTGCTGGACGATCTCTGGCCGGAGGCGGCCGCGGAGAAGGCGCTGCTGGTCGCCGCGGCCGAGGCCGGCCTGGCCGGACAGTTGCGGGAGCTTCTCGACGAAGGGATGAGTCCCGGCACGGCCGCCAGCCTGGCGGCCGCGCGATTCTCCGCGCCGAGGCCTGCGTGCGGGCGGCGGACCTGTTCGCCGGGGCGCTCGGAGCCAGCCCGGTCCGCAGAGCCGGCTGGCCGGGCACGCCGCAGCATCCGCTCGTCCAGGCCGACCCGGTCGCCCGGACGCAGCGGCAAGCTGACATCCGCCTCCGGCTGCCCGTGGCCGGCGCGCTCCCGGCCGCGTGGGACGCACTGGAGACGATCGGCTGGCGGCCGTATGCCGATGTGGTGCTCCCCGGAGGCCAGTTCCGCCGGCTGACGGCCCGCCCGGAACTGCGCGAGTTCGCCGGTCATCTCGAGTCGGTGCGGGGCGGAACCACACCCCGGGACGGCGGCCCGTCCGTGAGCGTGGAGGTGCGGGCGGCGAGCACGCCCGGACTCCGGCACACGACCTTGTCGGCCGTCGTGACCGTGTCCCATCTAGGCTGGAAGACACCCGAAGACGACATCCTCGCCAGCGCGGCGATCCACGACCTTACCGACCGGCTGACCCCGCGACGGCGCAGCGTCAGATGGCGCAAGAACCGCCGGCCTTCCCCGCCGCCGTCGGGATAGCTCA
>DASYAT010000160.1:0-2212 GCA_036501205.1 Streptosporangiaceae bacterium
CTGGCTGGCACCGCACCACTCCAGCGCGCTGGCCGCGACCTCGAGCAACGCCTCGCCTGGAAAGGTGTTGTTACGTGGATGCAGCAGCTCTAGCTCAGCCGCTAGCTCCGGTAGTTCGGCGCCACGGCCAAGCCCACTCAGCAGAATCTCTCGAGCCTTGACCGCGTCCTCTGGCGTCGGCCGCTTCTTCGTCGCCATGCCCCAAGACCGTAGCCTGACTTAGCCCTCCGATTGGTCATTAACATCCCGACTGGAGCGAAGATCGGGCCGGGCGAACAGGTCAGCGCCGGCGCGCAGCTCGCTCAGCAGGAACTCGGCGAATGCTTCGGGCTTGAGATCGATCCGCTCGACGGCCTCGGCGGTGAGCGGGATCTCCTGGAGCAGATGCTCGCCGCGCGCCGGGTCGCTGAATTCTGGCCCGCTGCGGTCGGCGGCGCGAGCCGACCAGGAACGGACCCGGGCTAGGTAGATGTAGTGGCGGCCAGCTTCGGCCTCGAAGATGTACAGGAGACCGTGGACCTCGGCGGTGGCCGCGATCTCTTCGCGCAGCTCCCGCTCCAGCGCCGCCGCTAATGTCTCGCCGTCTTCTACGCCGCCACCAGGCAGGATCCAGTACGGATCCTGCACACCAGGCCGCCGGCTTCCTGCGCGACCAGCCCGGGCTGGCCGTTGACCACGCGCTCGGTGAGCGTTATCGCCTGCCGCGGCCTGCTGGTGATGCCGGTGATCTCGGCTACCTCGGCGAAGGAATAGCCGAAGACGTCGTGCAGGAATCCGGCAGCGGCTCGGGCACCCATTCGCCGACGTAGCGTTCTCGCCGCGCCCGGGCCGACCCGAGCACGTCCAGGCAGATACGGCTGGCGACCGTCGTCAGCCAGGCGCCGGGGGAGGCGATGGCCTCCTGGTCTTGCCTGGGCATCGCGTACCAGCGCGCGTAGGTTTCCTGCACGGCGTCCTCGGCCTCGGCCATCGAGCCCAGCAGCCGGTAGGCGAGATTGATCAGGTGGCGCCGCTCGCTCATGACTGCCTTCAGCAGCGAGTCAGGCTCGCCGTTCATGGTGCTGTCCTTCCCTGGTAGCAGTCGCTGTCCCCGGTTCGACGAGATAGGTGCCGGATCTGTCAGGCGCCTCACATTCCGCATCGCCGTGTCGTCGTACCGGTATCGGCAAACGACAAGGAGAAGACCATGGACGCCCGACTCGATGTCCTCACCAGCCCCCTGGCGATGAAAGTCGTCAAGCACCTCAACTCGGCCGGCACCGCGCTGCACGCCACCGCCCTGCCGGCCGCGACGCAGGAGCTGGTCAAGCTCAGGGCCAGCCAGATCAACGGCTGCGGCTTCTGCACCGACATGCATATCAAGGATGCCCTGCACGCGGGCGAAAGCCAGCAGCGGCTGAACCTCGTCGCGGCCTGGCGGGAGGCGACCGTCTTCACCGAGCCCGAGCGCGCGGCACTGGAACTAGCCGAGCAAGGCACCCGCATCGCCGACGCTTGCGAAGGCGTCAGCGACGACGCCTGGGCGAACGCGGCCAAGCACTACGACGACGAACAGTTGCTCGCGCTAGTCGGAGTCATCGCCCTGATCAATGCCTGGAACCGGATGAACGTCATAATCCGCCGGCCGGCCGGCTCCTACCAGCCGGGCCAGTTCGGCTAGGGCAGGCGCCAGGTGGCACCCGGATCGGTGGTGGTGCAGGCGCCGAGCGCGAGGCTGGGCGAAAGAACCTGGTCGCCAGGAACAGCCAGGCAAAGACCAACCTGCGGGCTGAGGATCTCGACCGCCAGCGGCCCGCCGAAGACCTGCCACCGCTCAGTCGGCCGGCCGTCGCAGCCGGCCACCACCACCGAGGCCCCAGGGACGGCACACAGCCGCGAGTGGTTCAGCTGGATCGGCCCGGGCGGTCCCGTGTCGGCGGGCTGGTGTACCTGCCAGCGGAACGGCACCGAGGCGAGCACGGAACCTTTGCTGACCGAGCCTTGGCTGACCGAACCGCTGGCGTCGAACACGCTGATGACCGGGTCATAGCTGCCGGCCTGCGACAGCAGTCCGCTGATCAGCCCGCACGGGCTCAGCTCCAGGCCGGGTGGCAGGCCGGTCGCGGTGAAGGTGAGCGTGCAGCCGGGCAGGCCGTCCGGGGCCCGGACCTGGAGTAGCTGCGGGCCGCCGGTCATGCCCGTGCGTGCCCTCGGCGCCTGCAGGTCAGGAAGG
>DASYAT010000161.1:0-39732 GCA_036501205.1 Streptosporangiaceae bacterium
CCGACTCCAGGTTCGGTGCGAGCAGGTCGGTGATCCCTTCGCCGACAGCGATCGTCACCCAGATGTCCTCTACGGCCAGCAGCCTGGTCAGCGCACCGATTGCGGCAACGGGCTCGATCGCGCCAAGCGCCAGGCCGTAGACGCGGGCGGCGGTCGCCTGGTCGTTGAGATCGTCGCTGCCGTACCACCTGGCGGCTAGGCGCCGGGCGTTGCTACGCAGCTGAGGTTCGGTGCTGACGATCCGGCTCAGCGCATAGGCGACCGCCTCCCGCCGTTCCTCGACATCGCTTTTGGCCCACGGCACGAGTGCGCTGTGGCACAAATACTCGAAGGACCAACAGGCGAGTTGCCCGATCGCCAGCCCGGCGCGGATCCTGACCTGCTCGGACGGATCTTCGGCCAGCTCTTTCAGCCAGTACAGCAAGATGTCCTGAACGTCGAACCCTGACCAGGCATGCCTGAGCACCTTGGCGGCGAAATCATGATCCTTGTACGCCACGATTTCTGACCGGCTTACCCCGTACAGCCCTTGGATCTCGGCCTGCTCGGCGCGCGCGTTTAACTTCTCGAGCCGTTCCCGCCTGGTCATGCGGAACGGGCGGATGCCTTCCGGCGCGATGTCATCACCAGAGGACATCACCAGCTGAGAGGGCGTAGTCAGGTCGAGCTTGGCGAGCAGTTTCAGCGAACCGCCGGTGACGCATTCGTAGCTCAGCCCGGACAGCACAGCGAGCGAAATGGCGAGGGCGCGAGACCTGGTATCTGGCAGGCGGGCAAACCAGCTTTCGATGAATGACGCTCCGTGCCCAAGCACTCGCTGCCTGATCCGCTGCAGCCTGAACTCACCGCTATCGAGAAAATTGCGGTGCTCGGCCGCCAATTCGTCGGCCAGCGCGACCGACCTGGAGCAAGACGCGTCATCGGCCAGCAGCTCCGTGACGAGCTGGCGATTCGCCGGCTCCGCCAGGAGTTTGTCGGCGTGATCTTGCTCGATCTCGTGAGCCAGGCGGTGGGCGACTATGCACTTGAAGTCTGGTGGCCCCTGCAAGTCGGTCACGAACCTGGCCAGGTCCTGGTCGAGTCCGCTGAGGTCTGACCCGATCGTCAGGATGAGCTGGGCGCCGGCCTGCTGCAGTGTCTCTTCGACCCCCTGCAGCACCGAGCACGTGAGGCCCGCGAGTTGCTGCGGTTCGTCGAGCAGGAACCCGACGCAGCTCGCCTCCGGTGCCCTGGCCTGAAGGCCCTGCTCGATCTGATCGGCCAGCTCGGTGAACTCAAGGCCTTGGTGGAGCTGGAACAACTGCCGATCCGGCGCCCCCAGCATCAACCGGACGGCGGCGCCCTGCTTGCCCCAGCCCCTGCGGCCGGTCAGAATCGTGATCGCGCGTCCCTTGACCCAGGCGTGGACATCGTCCCACCCATCCGGGCGGACGAAGGCGACGCGAATACCCTCGATCAGGGCCGAAGAAAGAGGGCTCGGCCTGGCGCGCGTGCGGGTATCGCCCATGTAGTAGTTCTTGTCGCCGAAGACCTGATCCCCGCCGACCTTGCCACCAAAGACCTGGTCGCCCCCGACTGTCTGCCGGTTAGCCTCGCGCAGGTACTCATAGCGCCGGGAGCCGCTGCCGGGTTCCTTGGTCGCCCGCTTCGCGTCATCCTCGGTCGCGCCGGCTTTCGCTGACTGCTGCTCGGCTTCCCCGGAACCGGCGGAGTCCTTGCCGGGATCAGCCTGAGCTGAGCCGCCCTCACGGTTCGGCCGTTCCGGAAGTGGATCGGTCGAAACTTCGTCGCTCATCGCCTGGCCGAGCCGGTCTCGTCGACCCGGTGCCCGAAGACCAGGTCACCGTGGATGACCTGGTCACCCTGCACGTTCACGAGGTTCTCGACGCGTCCGTTGCCTTGCACTAGCACGCCGGCCGAGCGGCCCGGTGCGGTCTCCTCCCGGTCAGGCTTGGCGGCGCGCGTCCCCTTGTCGTCCATCCCGGGCGGCGCAGAGTATCCAGGCACCGTCACCCAGCCCGTGACCTGGCCTGATCCTTCCGAATCCAGTCGCAGCGGGAGGAAGGCGGCGGTGTCGACCCGGCGGTAGCCGCTCTGGCTGAAGAGCTCATAGATCTGCGCAGAGACGACCAGCACGACGTAGCCGCGTGGCGCTGCCTTGTGCACGGCTGGCAGCGCCGAGGCATTGACTAGCGCCTCGGCCAGGTGCACGGCGCCGGCGGGCTGCTGGCCCGCCGCGCCTTCAGCGGCACGGTGCAGCGCCACGGTGAGCCTGATCGCGTCCGCCGGACCGCGACCGGCCGCCCTGGCCGCCAATTCGGCGTTAAGCGCGTCGACGAACGTGCTGGCCAGCCGGCCAGGCGATACGGTCGGCGGGACCTCAAGCTGAAACAGGTCACCGCGCTCGGTCGCAATGACGTCCTCAGGCCGCAGCCGGATACTGGCCAGAGCCAGCGCAACTATTTCGCGTATCTCCCTGAGCAACGCCGATCGAACGACCTCTGCCCTTGCGCCCAGCCCGTCAGCGCCAATGATCACTACCGAGTACTGCGCCGATATAGCTGTCACCCGATCCCTCCCCCGGGATACAAGCCAATGGATCGCGGCGAGCCCGCCGACCGCCCCTTGTCAGCGCCATTGATGGGAAGCCGACCTAAATCCCGCCCACGGCTTCCAGGCCGACAATACCTGTTCTGACCGACAAATGCACCAGGCGAAACCCCCTTTTTATTTGCCATTCGAAACCGGGGTGCTTCGGGTTATACATTGACAATTTGCTGGAAGTTGACATTTATTCTCCGGAGTTGACAAATAGATGACAGCTCAACCCGGGTCGTTAGCGGTGGCGCTATGACAATCCGATCCGTAGTCTCGTTTCCTGTGGGCCAGGAAAACGAGTCGACGACGCACGTCTTCATCTCTTACGGCCAAGGGGACTCGGCCGCGGTCGATCACTTGCAGCACAGTTTTGAGTCGGCCGGATTGCAGGTCTGGCGTGACACGGCTGATTTGTGGCCAGGACAGGACCGGCGGGCCCGGATCAGGCAGGCGATCACGAGCAATGCCCTGGTCTTTGTCGCAGGCTTGTCGACCGGCAGCCTCGGTCAGGTCAGCGGCTCCCACTATGAGGAGCTCACGCTGGCAATAGAGGAGTTCCGCAGGCGGCCGGCGGCGGTTCCGTGGATCTTCCCGGTCCGGTTCGACGCCTGTGAGATTCCCGATCTTGAGCTCGGCGGCGGCCGGAATCTCCGTTCCATCCAGCGGGCCGACCTGTTCGGGACCGACGCCACTCGTCAGCTGGAGCGGCTGGTCACCACGATCAGCGGGCTAGCGAGCGAGCGCACGGCGCCTTCTAATACGCCGGGACCGGCGCCCAGCATCGAGACATCTGGCATCGTAATTCCGGACGCCACCGCACCAGCCTTCGGGATCGTCACAGCGCTGCACGAGGAGTTTGCCGCGATGCGGTCGTTCCTCGGCGGCTGGCGCCGGGTCAGCGTGCCCGGCGACCGGGCCGACTATTTCGTCGGCACGCTTGCCAGCTTCGACCAGGACCAGCCGCACCGGGTTGTCTTGACGATGCTGGGCGAGACCGGCAATGACGCGGCGGCCAATGCCTGCACGAACCTGCTGCGCAGCTTCCCCAATGTTCGCTGCGTCCTGATGGTGGGCATCGCAGCGGGAGTTCCTAATCCTGGCCGGCCTGAGCGGCACGTGCGGCTTGGCGACATCGTGGTCGCCCGGTGGGGCATCGTCGAGTACGACAGCGTCAGGGACGACGACGCGGGTCCGGTGCCGCGACGGAGCTTCCCGCCGCCATCGCCGCTGCTCGAACGCCGGGCCAAGCTGCTCGAGGCCGATGAGAATATCGGCATCTGGCGGTTGGATGAGGTGCTGACGGCCAAGGCCCGGCTCCTTCCTGGATATGAGCGGCCGGCCGAGGCGACCGATGTCCTGTACGCCTCGGACGATTCGCCGGAGCGGATACCGCATCCGCCGACGACGCTGACCGGGCATCGGCCCGGTCAGCCGAAGGTGCACTGCGGTCTTATCGCCAGCGGCGACCGGTCACTGCGCAGCGCAAGCAAGCGCGACTCCATTGCGGCCACCCTAGGTGTGCTGGCTATTGAAATGGAGGGCAAGGGCATCGGAAACAGCGGGTTCTACGAGGGCGTCGAATGGTTCACCATCCGGGGCATCAGCGACTACGGCGACTGTCACGTGACGCCGTTGTGGCGCAAATACGCCTCGCTTGCGGCGACCGCCTACGCCACCGTGCTGCTCGGCCAGACCCCGCCGCTCTCCGGCGGACGACCAAGCCAGACAGATCAGGGCCGCAACGATGATCTACCGCAGGGCAATGCCGGCCGCGGGCTGGACGTTCTCGGTACGCGCAGCAGCCAGTCGCTGCGCCAGCCCGTGGTCGACCTGATGGACAGGCAATCAGGAGCGTTCCTGACCCTGCGGGTCACGCAGGCCGAGGCCGTCTCGATCACCTACGCCAAGAAAGGAATCTCCGCTGGACGAGGCACCGAGCACAGCGCGAGCTACGTCCTGCCGCATGACCTGCTGGTCGGTGCGCTCGAAGCGGTCGGCGTACCCGTGGTGTACGGCGAAATCCGCGGCGCGCCGAACCGGACGTTGGTGGCCCGCCTGACGCTCGCCGACGAGCGGACGGTAGTCAGTGCCCCTGCCGATGCGATCGCGCTGGCTCTGCGGGCCCGGATTCCGCTGACCGCACCCGCTGGTTTGCTCGATCAGGCGAACTCCGGCATCCCAGGTCAGCATGACGACCAGGCATGGCTGGCCGGTGCGCCCACGTTTGACCGGGCTGCGGTCAGGGCACCGGCTACGCGCACAGGACCGCCGGCAGGTACGGCCTTGGTCACGGTGGCGGGCATCGGCGCCGGGGCAGAACCAGATGAGCCGACGGTCTTGCTTGAAGCCGCGCCAGATACCTGGACCGCTTCGGTCGGCGTCAGCCCGATCGAGGCGGTCGCGATCGACGCGGCCCGGCGGGGCGAATTCAGCCGCTGCCCGTCCGCGCACCTGCTGTTCCATGACCTGCTGAGCAAGGCTGGAGCCGCGCTCGCGGCCACGCTGATTACCGTGCGGCCCGATGGCACCGCCGCCGAACTCGTGCTCTCAACCGGTCAGCTAGTTCCGGCCCGGGCCGGGGACTCGCTCGCTCTGGCCCTGCTTGGCGGCGCGAACATCTTCGCCGCGGCTCACGTCCCAGGTGCCGCTACGTTGCTGGACTGAGAGCGGTCGGGGTGACACGATCGGGGCGGGGAATCGGGGATTACCGGCCGGAACTGAATGCGTCTGGCTGATGTAGGTGCCGCGCGCCGGGGGGCGTACGGGTGAATCGGGGGATCAGTGAACATACTGGCCTGGCTGTTGCCTGACGCCAGTGACAGCGAACCGCGCGATGGCTGGACGCGGCAGGATTACCGGCCGCGGCACGGGCGGCCGCCGCTGGCAGTTCGCGGGTGGCAGGCGGCTGCGGGGATCGCTTGGGCTGTTCAGCGGCGATATCTCGACATGCCGGAAGAAGAAAGCATGGCGCGGGCTTCTAGGCCGAGCCCCGAGCCGGGTCTTGTCATGGCGAACACAGCACGTACGCGAACGATCGGTCAATTACCCGATAGGTACATGTTTGTTCCTTGACAGGGTCACATCAGAGGTGTTTAACCAGAATGGCGGCTACTCTGTGTCGTCTTGCCTGGCGTGGCCAGGATGACCCTTGAGGAGGGGTTTTGAGCAAGATCAAGCGGAGTCTTGGTGTTCTCGGAGCTTTAGCGCTCGCGACGGCGAGTGTCACTAGCGGGTCGGCGGCCCTGGCGTCGAGCCGTCCGATCGTCAAGACGAAGGCGCAGTGGCGGGCAGCGATCTCGAAGGTCCAGCAGCCGGGACGCGGCTGCTTCCGCGCTTCTTATCCCGTCCTGAAATGGCACTCAGTCAAGTGCGTGACCGCGCCGAGGGTACCCCTGGTACCAGCGCCGGCCGCGGCGGCAAGATCAGCGCGGCCCGGCGGTCCTGCGCTGGTCGGGGACGGCACCGACTACTCGGCCGTGGTGTCGGGACTGATCTCCAAGGGCGTCGGGACGTTCACCAACGTGAGCTCGGGCATCACGGAAAAGGGTCAGAATGGCGGCTCAGGCGGCCAGGTGTCGAACGCCTTCTCGCTCCAGCTCAACACCCAGTTCATTTCGGGCGACCCGGCGTGCGCCCACGCCGGCGTTCCGGCTAACTGCCAGGCGTGGCAGCAGTTCGTCTACACCTACGAGAGCAGCCGCTCCGGCGAGATCTTCATGCAGTACTGGCTGATCAACTTCGACGCGACGTGCCCGTCGGGATGGTTCACGTTCGAGAGTGACTGCTACACCAACAGCAATGCGACCACGGTGTCCACGGTAACCGCCGCGCAGCTAGCGACGGTGAACCTGACCGGCAGCGCCGCGTCCGGCGGACTGGACAGCGTGTCGCTTGCCATCGGCACCGGGCACGCGACCAGCGTCACCAACAGCGACGGCAAGATCGATCTCGCCACTTTCTGGAACACGGCCGAGTGGGGTGTCTATGGCGATGGCGGCGGCAGCGAGGCGAACTTCGGTGCCAGCACGACGCTGCAGGCCCAGGCCGTCCTGACCGACACCAGCGGCGGGGCGCCTTCCTGCGTCAAGGAGGGCTTCACCGGCGAGACGAACAACCTCACCCTGACCACCACGCCGGCGCTGGGAACCGAGCCATCGCCCACGATGGCGACCAGGCAGACCAACGGCACGGCCGGAACCGCGAGCTGCGCGACCGCCTCCTAGGCGCCGGCCCGCTGGGCACTGACCTCTGGTAACCGCGGATCGCCGGGACCATCGCCCCGGCGATCCGCCTGAGCCAGAGCCGGCATCGGGATGGCAAACAAGATGCACGCGATCGGTTACTCCTGGTTAAGAGGGTAGTTATCCCTCGGAGATTTCGAGATTGAGCGATGTGCAAGGGGGCGCAGTGATGAAGGCTGATGACATCGACTACGAGTCGGTATTTCGGAATCTCCCGGCGCCTGTCATGGTATTGAGCCCGGATTTCCGGATTATCGACTCCAATAGCGCGCATCGGGCACTTTCGGGGAAATCGCGCGAGGAGTTGATCGGGCAATCGGTGTTTGACGCGTTCCCCGACAACCCGTCCGAGCCAGGCGTGTCAGGGACCGGCAATCTCGGCGAGTCGCTGCGCCGGGTGATGGACACTGGCCGACCGGACGCGATGGCCTTGCAGCGCTACGACGTGGAGATCCTCGAGAAACCGGGCGCCTTCGAGGAGCGCTACTGGTGCCCGCTGAACGTTCCCGTGCACCGGCCGGACGGTGCGGTCGACTACATCATCCACCTGGTCGAAGAGGTGCCCGAGTTGATCCGCAAGTTTGTCGACGCCGAGTCAGCCGGAGCCTGACCGGCCTCGGGGAGACTACGTAGAAAGCCGGCGCATTATTTCCATCGAAAATGTACGAATAGTCGGCCGAAGTTCTTCGAATCCTTCTCGACCCGGTGGTACTTGGCCTTAATGTCCTTGCGTTCCAGGAAACGCAGTACGTGCTTCTTGAGCTGGCCCGAGCCCTTGCCGGGGATGATCTCGATCATGGGCGCCTTGATCCTGATCGCCTCGTCGAAGATGTCCTGCAGCGCCTTGTCGATGTCCCTGCCCCGGTTGTAGATGTCGTGCAGGTCCAGCTTGAGCTTCATCGGCCGCCTCTCGATACGTGCGCCACCTAACGTTACGCTGCGGCTGATGGACGGGGTAATTTGCGTGCTCGGGGACGCGCATCTGGATGTGGTCGTCAGCTTGTCCTGGCCGTTCGCGGTTGATACCGACACGCCGGCGCGCACCAGTCTGGGGCTTGGCGGGCAGGCGGCGAACGTGGCGGCGTGGGTGGTCGCGCTGGGCGGGCGGAGCCGGCTGATTACGGCCACGGCGACTGACCTGGCGGCGGGGCTGGTGGCCAGCGAGCTGCGCGGTTGCGGGATCGAGTTGGTAGGGCCGGTGGTGCCGGGGCGGACCGGGGTGATCGTGGCGTTGTCCGATGGAGGCAGTCAGCGGTCCATGCTGACCGACCGGGGCGTCGGGCCGATGCTGACGGCTGCCGCGATTGAGCCGGGCTGGCTGGCGGACTGCTCGTGGCTGCATCTGCCGGCCTACAGCTTGACCAGCGAGCCGGTGCTTGGGGCGGCGCTGGCGGCGTCAGAAGCAGCCAGAGGCCAGTCCGCCCAGATCAGCATCGACCTGTCATCGGTGGCGGCAATCTCGGAGTACGGGGTGACGCGATTCCGCGAGCTGCTCGGTGAGCTGCGTCCCGACGTGGTGTTCGGCAACCAGGCCGAGATCGACCTGGTCGGTGAGCTGCGCGGGCCGGTCGTGGTCACCAAGCTCGGCGCGGACGGTGTGCTGGTCGACGGGCGCCACTACCCGGCGGTGCCGACCGAGCCGGCAGACGCGACCGGCGCGGGCGACGCGTTCGCGGCCGGCTATCTTGTCGGCGGCGTCGCGCTTGGGCTGCGGGCGGCGGCCAGGGCAGTGGCGAAGATTGGGGCGATGCCGTGACGCTGACACAGCGGGGGGCTCCGGGGGGTCGCCTCCCCGGGCTAGCAATGCATGAGGAGGTCGCCGCCGCGCTAGCGGAGGGGCGGGCGGTGGTGGCTCTGGAGACGACGCTGGTCTCGCATGGGTTCTCTGCCGGGCGCGGGCTGGCGGCGGCGAAGGAATCCGAGGATCGGGTCAGGGCGGCAGGCGCGATCCCGGCCACGGTCGGGGTGGTCGACGGGCAGCTCAGGGTCGGGCTCGACGCAAGCGAGCTTGACCGGTTCGCCGAGGCGGGCACGGCCGCGCGCAAGGTCGGGGCCAGGGATCTGGCGGCCTGCGTGGTGCAGGGGGCGCTCGGCTCGACCACGGTGGGCGGTACGCTCGCCGTCTGCCGGCTGGCGGGCATCTCGTTCATGGGCACCGGCGGGATCGGCGGGGTGCACCGGGGGTTCGCTGACTCGCTCGACATCTCGGCCGACCTGCTGCAGATCGCGCGCACCCCGGCGCTGGTGGTCTGCTCGGGCGCCAAGTCGATCCTGGATGTGCCGGCCACGTCTGAGCTGCTGGAGACGCTGGCGGTGCCGGTGCTCGGCTGGCGGACGCCGACGTTGCCGCTGTTCTACACCGCCGAAGGCGGGCCGCCGGTCTCCGCAGTGGTGTCCTCGGGCGAGGAAGTGGCTCGGCTGGCCAGCGCGCACTGGGGGCTTAACCCCTCCGGCGGGCTGGTCCTCGGACGGACGCCCGCCAACGGTGTGGATCTAGGCGAGTTGATCGAGGACGCGGTGCGGCAGGTCAGCGAGGCGGGCGTGACCGGGCAGGCGGTGACGCCGGCCGTGCTCGCGCTGATCGAGGAGCTGAGCGATGGGCGCAGCGTGGCGGTGAACCGGGCGCTGATCGCCGATAACGCCGGCCTGGCGGCTGAGGTCGCGGTCGCCTACGCGGGGCTGGTTGAGGCGGGGCTGGGCGGGAGCCGGTAGAGCTTGATGTCGTTGTCCAGGTAGGCCTGGGCCTGGCCGCGCGCGACCAGCAGGTCGAGGTGGGCCTCGGTCTCGCCGACCGCCAGCATCTGGTTGAGCAGGTCCAGGTCGGTGAGGTCGCGGTTCCTTGAGGTCCACTTGACCTCGCGCGCGATCTCGTAGGCCGTGTGCGGGCCGTCGGCCAGTTGTCCCACCATCGCAGTGAGCCGGTGGTCATGATGATCGATCAGCTCATCTACCCGCGCATGCACGCTGGGCGAGACCGGCCCGTGCGCGGGCAGCAGCCTCAGGTCCGGCAGCTGCCTGACCAGTCGCAGCGAGTCGAGGAAGTCGCCGAGTGGCAGCTCCTGCGGCACGGCTTCGAGGCTGATCGACGGGGTGATATGCGGCAGCACGTGATCCCCGGCGAACAGCAGGCCGGCGCCATAATCGGCGAACACCACGTGGCCGTGCGTGTGCCCAGGAGTCGCGATCGCCTCCAGGGTCCTGGTGCCGAGCTCGAACTTCTGGCCTGAGGTAATCCACTCGTCGGGCTCGGCGTAGTCGAGATCCGGCCCTGGCCGCTGCATGCCGGCCTGCGCCATCTTCTCGATCAGCTCCTGCGCGCCGGCCCGGGCGAGCTGGCCGCCGCGCGCGGTCAGGAACCCGGCGTCCCGCCCAATTACCACGTCGAGGGAGGGCTTCTCGTCTTCACCCAGCGCTATTTTCATGCCGAACACTTTGCGCAGGGCTATCGCCTGGGTGTAGTGGTCACGGTGGATATGGGTGATCAGGAAGCGCTTGACGTCGCCTAGCCCGGCGCCGATTTTGGCCAGCGAGCGTTCTAGCTGGTCTTTGGTCTCCTGCAGCACCCAGCCAGAGTCGATCATGACGAGACCGTCTTCGGTCTCGATCGCGTAGGTGTTGACCGCACGGAGGCCGTCGAATGGGAGCGGCAGCGGGATTCGGTAGACACCTGGGATGACTTCGAAGGCGCCTTCTTCGATCCACTGATAGCGGTCGCTGGGGGCTGGAAGCGGCATAGGAATATTCTGGCATACCAGTCAGAAGTCCCTGCTGGCTGTGGGTGGGGGCTGGTCGGGTTGGGTTCTAGCTTGGGTTTACCCGTCTTGGGTTACGTCTAGGGCGGCGAGGGCGCGCTGGACGTTCTCGCGGGGAATACGCTCGAGCATGGCCACCCGGCCCCTGGACTCGGCGACCGCCGCGGCGAACCTGGTCGCCCAGCTGTTCTCCCAGACGACCACCATCGCGGCCGAGGCTGGCTCGAGCGCGCTGGCGATGTCGGTCAAGTCGGCTTCGCTGAGCAGGTCATACTGGGATTCCATGACCCGGTCAAACGCTTCGGCAACCCGTTCGTCGGCCAGCTCGACGATCGAGATCGTCCCGCTGGCGTCCTTGCGGACGAAGGCCAGGTCGATGACTTGCACAGTGCCGCCCGCCTGCAGTTCGGTCAACGCCGGAGCAACCGTCTCGTCGAATTCGTCCCCCTCAAACGCGATGACAGCGACATCTACCGGGCCGATCTTCTCCGATTGCAGCGTTTCCGACATCAGGACACCCCCATTGCTACCCAATGTGACTGCGGTACAACTCTACGTGCCTGATATTTGACCGGTTGGCCGGCCTGCCAATCCAGTTGGCGGGTACGGCTATCCTGGCGTCCCTGACTTCCCACCTGAACTTCACCCGAGCGAGCGCAAGCCAGCAGGCACTGATCACCGATGAGCCTTGATGTGACCGTGCGCGGGACGACGATCCCCGCCGACGAGCTGACCTGGCGTTTCTCCAGATCGCCCGGCCCAGGCGGGCAGTCGGTTAACACCGCCGACACCAGGGTCGAGCTCAGCTATGACCTGGCCACCTCGACGGCGCTGTCTGAACCGCTTAAGCGAAGGGCGCTCGGCGTGCTGGGCGGACGCCTGACGAATGGCGTGCTGACCGTCACGGCGTCGGAATATCGGTCCCAGCTCCGCAACCGGGAGGCAGCGGCCGCCAGGATGGCCGAGTTGCTGACCGGGGCGACCGCGCCGCCGCCCCCGCCCAGACGCGCGACGAAGCCGACTCGGGGGTCGGTAGAACGTCGGCTAGCGGCCAAGCAGCGTCGCGCCAAGACCAAGAAGCTGCGGCGTTCTTCCGCTTCCGACGACTGACGCGCCCGGGCCGGGGCCGGTCCGTCTCCATCCGCGCCGGTCTCTCTACCTGCGCCGGTCCCTCTACCTGCGCCGGTCCCTCTACCTGCGCCGCGCCCCTCCACCTGGCTGCAGTAGCGGCGTGTGACGGCTGGTTTTCGTGGGTCGGAAACTAAGCTGCGGGACACGAGGGTACACAGCGCGCAAATTGGCGTGTTCCATATCTAACCCCTCTGTGTAAGTCTCGAAGTGACGGGCGATCTCGACCCGGTCAGAGGGGCGAGGCTTGATGAATAACGTCGCAGGTAGTGGGTCGTTGTCGGGTGGGCGCAGCCGGAAAGCACGGATGGGCCTCGCGGCTGGGGTCGTGCTCAGCTTCGCGATAGGGCAGCAACTCCCGGCTAGCGCTGCTCCGGCAGCTCCGTCACAACCTGTGACATCGGCCAGCGGTGCCGCCCCGGCCACGCGGGGCGCTCCGATCACAACGGCAACTGTCCTTTCGAAGAATGGGCAAGACCGGGTGATCGTGTTGCTGCGGGACCAGCCGGCCGTGGCCAGACCGGGATCCCGGGCCTCATCGGCCCGGTCGGCTGAGATCGCGGCCGCGCAGGCTCCGCTGCTGCGTGAGCTGAGGCTGGTGCACGCTCGGCGGATCATCTCCTACCGGCTCGTCGACGCGTTCGCCGCGACGGTGTCGGCTGCGGAAGCCGCGCGGCTGGCGAGCAATCCCGCGGTGGCCAGGGTCACGCCCGATGTGGTGATCAGCAACGGGCCAGCGGGTCCGCTGTCGTTCGGCGGCCGCGCATCGGCCCGGTCGTCGGCGCCGGCGTCGCCTTCTAAGCATCGGCTGGTCGCGCACGTGATACCCCGGGCTTGCGGCGCGCACGGCCAGGCGCTGCTTGACCCAGAGGCGCTGCAGACGACGCACACCGCTTCGGACCGCCCGGGTCAGGCGACGGCCAGGTCGCTCGGCATCACTGGCGCCGGGGTCAAGGTCGCTTACCTCGCGGACGGGCTCGACCCTGGCAACGTGAACTTCATCCGGCGCGACGGCCGGTCGGTGTTCGACCGGGTCTTCGGCGGCGATTATCAGGACTTCACCGGCGATGGAACCGGCCAGATCACCAACGGTGCCGAGGCGTTCCTCGACGCCAACTCGATCGCTGGTCAGGGTCTGCACGTGTACAACGTGCGGAACTTCGCGGCTCAGCCCTATCCGGCTCCGTGCAACCTCAGGATCGAGGGCGTTGCCCCGGGTGCGGCCCTGGTCGGCCTTCAGGTCTTCGGCACCTTCGAAACCACGACGGTGTCGAACTTTCTGCAGGCCATCAGCTATGCGGTCGAGACCGACCACGTCAACGTGATCAATGAGTCCTTCGGGTCCAACCCGTTCCCGGACAGCAGAGCGCTGAGTATCACCAAGATGTTCAATGACGCGGCGGTCGCGGCCGGAACCACGGTGACGGTCTCCACCGGCGATTCAGGCGCGACCAATACGATCGGTTCCCCGGCCAGCGACCCGAACGTGATCTCGGTCGGCGCCTCGACCACGTTCAGGTTCTACGCCCAGACGAACTACGCGGCCGCTCGCTACTTCGCCAGCACCGGCTGGCTGGACGACAACGTCAGCGCGATGAGCTCGAGTGGCTTCACGGCCTCGAACGGGACCGTCAACCTGGTCGCCCCCGGCGACCTCGGCTTCGCCTCATGCAGCACCGACGTGGACATCTACCAGGGTTGCGCCAGCATGGCCGGCAACCCGTCGCCGGTCGAGTTGAGCGGTGGCACCAGCGAGTCGGCTCCGCTCACCGCTGGCGCCGCCGCGCTGGTCATCCAGGCTTACCGTCAGACCCATCAGGGCAGCACGCCCAGCCCGGCGGTGGTCAAGCAGATCCTGACCAGCACGGCCACCGACCTCGGGCTGCCCGCCAGCGAGCAGGGCTCCGGCTTGCTGAATACCTACAAGGCCGTGCTGCTGGCTGAGTCGGTCAAGACGGCCGCCAGCGCGCCTAACCCGGTCGGGAACACCTTGCTGCTGTCGCGCAGTCAGCTCAGCTATGCCGGCCAGGCAGGGACCAGCCGGACCTGGCCGGTCAAGGTCACGAACGAGGGCGCGACCACCCAATTGGTCACGGCGGCGGGACGGACGTTCGGGCCGGACGAGAATGTACAGCACGGCTCGGTCGTCCTCGCCGACGGCCGCGGCCTGCGGTTCATTGACGGCAGCGGGCTGCCGACCAACTACGCCGAGTTCCATTTCACGGTCCGGCCCGGTACGAACCGGCTCGATGCTGCGATCGCCTATAAGGGCGCGGTCGGCAGCGAGTTCGCCCCAGTCCGGCTGATCCTGATCGACCCGCGCGGCCGGTTCGCGGCCGACTCGGTGCCGCAGGGCACCGGGAACTTCGGCAGCGTCGACGTGCGCACCCCGGTCGGCGGGACCTGGACCGGGATGGTGTCCAGCGTCGTCGGATCCGATAGCGGAACGACAGGGAAGGTGCGGTGGCAGGTCGCCAGCCAGCGATTCGCGAGCTTCGGGACCCTTTCGCCGCGGGCGTTCATCCTGGCGCCCGGGCAGAGCCAGATCCTGCACGTCACCGCCTCCCTGCCAATTGAGGCGGGTGACACCGCCGGATCGGTCGTGCTGCATTCGAACCAGGGCGGCACGGACGGTTTCGTCGGCGGGGAGAGCAACTCGATTCCGGTGACCTTGCGGGCCCTGGTCGATCTGGCCCACGGCGGTGCCTTCAGCGGGGTACTGACCGGCGGAAACGGCCGTCCGCCTGGCATCGGGCAGGTCAGCTACTTCGAATTCCACGTCGGGCGCGGGCATCGCAGCATCGCCGCGAACGTTTCGCTGACCAGGGACCGAGCCGAAATGGTGGGCGCGTACCTGGTCTCGCCGGACGGCCAGGCGCTCGGATTCGGGCAGAACGCGCCAGAGGAGCTAGAGGATGCGAACAGCCGGTCCCTGACCGCCTATGTGCTCGATCCGGTGCCAGGTAACTGGACGCTGGTCGTCGATTTCACCGGGCCGGTCCCCGGCGACACAACCGCTCAACGTTTCATGGGAAACATTGAGCTGGATACCACGAAGGCGACCGCGACTGGCCTGCCGGACAACCCGAAGACCCTGCTGAAGCGGGGAGTGCCGGTCGCTGTGCAGGTCAAGGTCACCAACACCGGAGCGGCCCCTGAGGACTACTTCGTCGATCCGAGGCTGGCCAAGACGACCACGATCGACCTGGAATCGGAAACCGGCCAGACGTTCCTGCTGCCGTTGCAGGGAGTCGAACCTGAGTGGTTCGTGCCGACCCAGACTTCGAGCGTCCGGTTGACGGGGAAAGCGACGTTGCCGATCGAGTTCGACTACGGCCCAGTCCAAGGTGACCCTGACCTGCTCAGCTCACCTGGCCGAGGCGCGGGCCGGACTGTCGGCAGCTACACGCCGGCTGGCGGCATGGTCTCCACCGGCAACTGGGTGGCCGGCCCCGGCGAGATCGGGCCTTACCCGAACGGGTCACCTGGCGGAGAGGTCACGATGAGGATGACCGCGACGACCCGGGCGTTCGACCGGACGATGACGTCCGCATCCGGCGATCTGTGGCTCGCATCGATCAACCCGCTGACCCAGTTCGTTCCGGTCACGATCGCGCCCGGCAAGACCGGGGTGATCACCGTTCGGCTCAGGCCCAAGGGCGCGCCGGGCACGGTGGTGCGCGGTGACCTGTTCATAGACGACTTCGCCGCCGCCGTCCCGCCTTACGACCAGACGGCGGGCGACGAACTAGTCGCGATCCCGTATACCTACAAGATCAAGCGATGAACCGGTCGGCGTGACCGGAGCGGCTTGCGGATCCCGAGTCTGGTTCCGGCCAGGTGCCGCCGTCGAACCTGTCGCTGCTCGGCATCATCCGGCACATGGCCGACGTGGAACGGGCCTGGTTCCGCATCCGCTTCCGCTTCCGCGGCGAGCCACTGCCCAGGCGTCTGCAGGTCAACGCACGAAGGCAAAGACATAGACGAAGCCAGCAACCAGTCGCTCACCGCCTCGTGACCCGCGCGTCACTGCACCGGAGCCTCGCTGGTGTAGTTGCTTCCCGGGAAGCAACTACACCAGATGGGCAACGGGGTAGCCAGAGCTACACCAGGGAGGCAACGGGGCGGTAGCTTCCCAGGACGGAGCTACACCAGGGAGGCTCTGGTGTACCTGACCGATGGTCAGCCCGCAAGCGTGACCCGGATCCCGAAACCTCATGCACACAACTCGATTTGCAATGTCCAGCGCGGCTGGGAGGCGGTGAACGGAGAGGTGCGAGAGGGATACGACCGTGGCTGGGGCTAGGGCTTCAGTACCTGTTGGAGGAGGGTGGTGACGTTGAGCAGGGGAGCTCCGCATTTGACCTCGGCGGAGCTGCCGCTCGCGGACAGGGGGCCGCTGGTAGCGGTGGCCAGGACCGAGTTTCCGCAGCCGGACAGGGTGACGACTAGCACGTTGAAGGACAGGTTCGCTGTCGCGCCGGCCGAGATGGCGGGGTGCGTGCAGTTCAGGCCCGAGCAGGACCAGCCCGAGGCGTTAGACAGGCCTAGCAGCGAGACACCAGCCGGGAGCGAAATGTTGGCGGTGAGGCCGCCGGTGGCGGCGTTGCCGGGGTCGGATACCCCGACGCTCACCAGGGCCGTGACGCCGAGGTTGAGCACGCTGTTGACGTTGACGTCGACACCGAGTTGAGCGGACGCCGCGACTGAGTGCTGGGTCGAGGTCGGCGAAGGCTTGGGGGTCGACGGGGTGCTGGGCGGAGCGGTCGGGGATGAGCTGGTCGAGCTTGAGGGGTGCGGGCTCGAGGAGGTCGACGGGGACTTTGTCGGCTTCGGGTGCTTCGACGAGCTCGGTGAGGCCGACGGCTTGCCCTTCGGGCCGCCCGGCGACCCCGGGTGACCTGAGGATGCCGAGGGGGACGGCGAGACGGACGGGGCCGGGCCTGACCCGGTTCGCGGGCCGCCTGGCTGGCCGCCGGAGCCGTGGCCGCCAGTCGGGTGGCTACTGCGGCTGACGCCGTAAGGAGCTTGTGTCCCCGGATTGCTTGGCGCCGGGTGGGTCAGATGCCAGAGCGGCAGGGTGAGCGACGCGGCGGCTACGGCCGCGCCGGCGATCGGCAGCGCCGGGCGGTGCGCCATCAGGCGGCCGAAGCGGCGGGAGGCGACCGCGGTCCGCGCGCTGAGCTGCCAGCCTGCGCCGCGAAGGGCGGACACATGTGACGTGGCTGCTGGCAGCGCCGCGCCGTGACCGGCCACCGCAGCGTCGTGACCGACTATGGCAACATCGTTACCGGGCACTGCCGCACCGTGACCGGTTGCTACTGCGGGCTCGGCTGCCGCAGCCTGGCCGGCGGCCGCGAGGCTGGCCGAGCCGTGGCCGAGCGCGGTTGCCGAGGCCAGGCCGGCCTTGGCCGCCGTGGACGTGGCGGCCGCGTGCGCTGCGGCCAGGTAGCCGGCCGCACCGCTGCCTAGCATGACGGGTGCGAGGGCACCGCGCAGCGAGTGGTTAATCGCCGACAGATCGGCATAGGCGGCCGTGCATTCGGCGCAATTGCGCAAGTGCTTTTCGACTTCACGTGAGCTGCGCCGAGAAAGCCGCCCTCTGACGTACCCGCCCAGCTTGGTGGCAATGGGCTTGCAGTTAGCGTCCGTATGGTCAGACAAGTGCAGTTGCAAGTACGCCTGCTTCAGCCCTTCGCGAGCCCGATAGCTAAGCGCGGAGACGCCGTTGGCGGAAATTCCGAGCACCTCGGCCACCTCGGCTGGCTTGCTCTCCTCCACCTCGGTGTGCCATAGCACCGCCGACCACCGCTCGGGCAGCGAGGTAAAGGCACGCGCGACGATCGTGCGGTCCAGGTCGGCGATCACCGGATCGGAAAACGGCTCGCCGGGATCGGGCAAGTCCGCTTCTTCCGTCGGCACCTGCTTGCGCTGGCCGCGTAGCAGGTCAATGGCTACCCGGCGGACCGCGGTGAGCAGATAGGGACGGAAGGCGTGCGCTGGTCCCAAGCCGCGCTTGAGCGCGTAGAGCACGCGAGCGAACGTTTCGGCGACAACGTCGTCCACGTCGGCCGGGCGCTTGACGATCTGCCTGGCCAGCCGATCGGCGGCGGCCGAGTGCCGCTGATACAAGACGCCGTAAGCCTCGGCGTCGCCACTGCGGGCGGCGGCGATGAGATCCGCGTCACTTCGCAACGATGTCAGCCTGAGCGGCTCGGTATTGACGGTTTCTACCGGCGAGCGCTCCATATTTGGCAGATCTGACGTGAATGGTTCGGTCATCACATACCATCCCGAGCAGCCGAATTGGTCAACGTAAAAAGAGAAATTCCGACCGGCGTCGCGTCATAGCCGGCCGGCGGGATCGTCATTCCCAAGTGGAGACCAGGAAGAAGGGAGAGGCAACCAGATGAGTGGTTGTGTGGGTCGCTTGGCGATTCGCCGTGACGATGTACGTGGCCTGCCAGTCGCACTCGGAGTTTTGTGGTCGCCGCCAGCCACTCGGGCGCGCCGCAAACTCTCGCCGAGATTGCTGCTGCCCGGAGGTCGCAGGATAGGCGGCGCTCGCCGACGCGGTCGTCACAGCGTCCGGCAGTTGCATCCAAGCGGGGCCGCATGGCTCGCCTTGAGTGCCTGGTCATAACTCTCAGTATGTCCCTACCTCGCCCGGCTAGATAGACAGATCTGCCGGACCCTAAGTCAAAACTGTCTTATTTCGCAACATTGATGGCGGGACGAACGCGGCATACTTTGGCGACTCCCGCATCCAGGCACTTCTCTTCCCCAGCTTCGTCGCGGAAACCTAATTGGCCTGGTCAGTGCTGGTTTGGCCAGTGCTGACCTGGTCGACGGCCAGATCCGGGCGGGCCGGCGAAGGCCTGAGCGACATCGAGCCAGCGATCGGCCACCTCGCCGATGGCTTCGATCGCCGTGTCCGCGCGATTCCGGCGCTGCACGACCAGCAGGCAGAAGTCGAGCGCCGGACCGGTGACGCGGTTGGCGGCATCGGCCGGGCCCCAGGTCCACAGCTCGTCGTTCGCCCCGGTCAGCTCGACCCGGATTGGTTCGGCCGGAATGTCGAGGCCATTGGCCAGGTAGCTGAACGGCAGCGCCCGGACGCCGATGTGCGCCACATGACGAAGCCGCCGGCTCGGCTCCCGCACGACCCCGAGCGCGTCGGCGATGTCCTGGCCGTGCGCCCAGGTTTCCATGATCCGGGCGGTCACCGACGACGCCGCGCTCATCGGCGGCCCGAACCAGGGGACCCGGGCGGCGGGGTCAAGGCCCCTGAAGACATCGCCCAGTTGCTGCCGCGACTGGTCGAACCAGCCGAGCAGTTCGTGACCGTTCAGGTTCCGATATCGCTCCATGACGTCATCAGCGGTGAGACCTCTCTGTACGTCACTCATCAGCTCGGCGGCAAATCGCTCCGGATCGGTGGCCGAGATCACCGCCGCGTCGTCAAAGTACGCCAAGTGACTGATCTGGTCGCCAATTGTCCAGCCGATAGCAGGAGTCGGCGTCCGCCAGCCGGCTCCATCGAGCCCGGATACGAGTTTCCTGACGCCGGCAGTCTCCGCCGCCAGGTCGGCGGTGAGTTCGTGCATGTCGGCTGGCACTTCGCGCTCCGATCCGCAGCTTTGTCGTGAACTTACCCTCACCACTAATCTGAGCGTCATGGAGGGGCGATGACTGAAGCCGGGCCGGCGTTGACCTGGGCAAGGTCGTCGGGCGCGAGGTGGCGTTCGCTGTGCATGAAGGCGGGGTGTACTTCGGCTCGGAAGCGGTCAAGGAGAACGTGCCGTGGAGCCAGATCTGCGCCGTCGAGTTCTTCACCGACACGGTGACCACCAGCCGATCCCAGACCGGGTACCGGTGCATCGGCGTCCGCAGCCTGGGCACCCAGCAGAGGGCGCGGCCAGGAAACGGCCGGGCGGCTCAGCCAGTGCCTCAGCGGTCGGCGCAGTACTTGATCGACGCCGGGCGTCCCGATCTGATTCCAGGTGCTGACGGGACGATCAGGTACGCATATCGCCAGATGACTGGCTGGCGAGCAGACCAGGCTCAACTCGCGGCGGCCGTCGCCCGGTACGCCCCAGGCTTGCCGTTGGTGAAAGGCCCGGACTGCCCGGGAACGATCAACCGGGCCGAGGTGTTCGCGGCGCGCCGGGCGCGGAGGGGCGGCGGTCGGTAAGGCGTCGGCGGGGAGCGCGGGAAGCGCGGTGCCTCAGGCGCGGGAAAGGTCATTGCGGAGGGAAGGCACGGCCAGGGAGGGCTGGTGGCTGGACGGAGTTGCCTCGCTGCGGCAATGTGGACAATAAGGACTGCTGCGGGCGGAGGACTACACAGTGACGATCGGGCTTGGCTCAGGACTGGACTTAGGGAAAGCGGCGGTCAGGCGAACTGGCCGGCTTCGCGGGTTACGGCGGCCTGGGGCGACGACCGCCCGGATTCCCCGGCGGAAGGGACTGGCCTCGGCGACGGCTTGCGCACTCGCGGCGTCTGCGTTGGCGGGGTTCGGGCTGGCTACCGCTCCTTCCGCGCTAGCCGCCGGGAACGCGCCGGGTGCGCCCGGGGCGAACGCCACCTGGAATGAGTCGAATCTGCAGGCGTTCGCCGATTCGCTGGGGTCGGCTTCTAAGGTCTGGTACACGCTTGGCAACGGCGAACTTGAGAACGTCTTTTATCCCGAGACGGACACCCCGGACACCTCCGGCCTGCAGTACATCGTTACCGACGGGTCGACGTTCACCAACACCGAGACCGCGAACACCAGCCACGCGATCTCGCTGGCCGATCCGACGTCGCTGACCTGGCAGCAGGTCAACACCGCGACCAACGGCGACTACACGATCACCAAGACCTATGTCGCCGATCCGTCGCGCTCGGTGGTGCTGATCCGGACCACGTTCGACAACCTGAGCACGCATCCGCTCAGCCTGTACGCCGACTATCTGCCGCAGCTCAACAACGACGGCATGGGCAACACCGGCGGCACCGACGCCACCAGCAACGACCTGGTCGCCTCGAACGGCACTGTGTCGAGCGCGCTGGCGGCCTCGACCGGGTTCGCGCAGACGACGAGCGGCTACGTGGGGAGCTCGAGCGACGGGAGCGCTCAGCTTGCCAGCAGTCATGCGCTGACGACGACGTATACCTCGGCGACCACGGCTGGACACATCGTCCAGGTCGCGCAGATCCCCGTCGCGGCCAGCGGCAGCACCACGTTCACGCTGGCGCTGGCGTTCGACACCAGCCAGGCGGCGGCGATCTCGGACGCAGCGGCGTCGCTTACCAGCGGGTTCCAAACCCTGGACAATGCTTTCCAAGCAGGATGGCATTCCTGGGTCAACGGCCTCAACGCGGCACCTTCCTCGGTCACAGGAAGCAGCGGGCTCAAGGAGCAGTACTACGTCTCGCTGATGGAGCTTAAAGCTGACGAGGACAAGACTTTCGTGGGCGGGTTCGTCGCGGCGCCGACAGTTCCGTGGGGGGCCAGCGTCAGCGCCAACAGCGCGGGCGCGCACGGGTACCACGCCGTCTGGACGCGCGATGAGTACGAGATGGCGTCGGCGCTGCTGGCGGCCGGTGACGCGACGGATGCTAATGCCGCGCTGAATTACATCTTTCAGTTTGAAGAAAACTCCAATGGGTCGGTCAAGCAGAATACGTTCCTCAACGGCACGGCCGTGTTCGGGTCGTTGCAGATGGATGAGGTAGCGGACCCGATCATCCTGGCCTACCAGCTCGGTGCGACCGGGTCGGCGGACTGGCCGCATATCCAGAGCCTGGCCAACTACCTGGTCAGCAACGGGCCGAGCACGCCGGAGGAGCGCTGGGAGGAGATCGGCGGCTATTCGCCGGCCACGATGGCGGCTGAGATCGCGGGGCTGGTCTGCGCGTCGGTGATCGCGACCGACAACGGGGATTCGACGGACGCGGCGACTTACTTGTCGAAGGCGGATGCGTTTGAGCAGGCGCTGGATGCTTCGACGTACACGACGTCTGGGCCGTACGGGAATGGGGACTACTTCCTGCGGATCACGCCGGATGCCTTGCCGAATAACGGCACTTCTATCGGGATCGCCAACGGCGGCGGCAACCACGATGACCGGACCGTTGTCGACCAGAGTTACCTGGAGCTGGTCAGGCTGGGAGTGATTGCGCCTTCGACGGTCGAGATCGCCAACACGCTGCCGGCAGTGGACAGCCAGCTTGAGGTGCAGACGCCGGAAGGGCCGATCTGGCACCGGTACAACTTCGATGGCTACGGTGAGACCTCGTCCGGAGGCGACTTCACCTCGTCGGGCGTCGGGAATCCGTGGCCAGTGCTGACTGGGGAGCGCGGCGAGTACGACGTCGCTTCCGGGAACCTGACGACGGCCAAGTCGATGCTGTCGACAATGGCTGGGGCGGCGAATTCCGGGTTCCAGATCTCCGAGCAGGTCTGGGGTGGGAGTACGGGGACGGGCGGGTTCACGTTCGGGGTGCCCGACAACTCCTCGACGCCGTTGATGTGGGCGATGGCTCAGTATGTGCGGCTGGCGATTGACATCTCGGCCGGGCATCTGGTGGATACGCCGGCTGTCGTGGCTGACCGGTATGCGGGTGCGTTGGCTGGCGCTGGGGCGGTTACCGAGAAGGTCAATGTGACGGTGCCGGTCGATACCGATGCTTCGGGGGAGACCGTGTACCTGAACGGGAATTTCAGCGCGCTGGGTGAGGGGGCGCCGGACTGGTCGCCGGCCGGAATCGCGATGACGCGGGTTAGTGCTACTCAGTGGACCGCTACCGTGCATGCAGCTTCGGCGGCTTCGCTCTCGTACAAGTACACGCTGGGCGGGAGCTGGTCGAATGCGGAGGAGACGGCGTCGTGCGGGTCGGTCAGCAACCGGTCGATGTCGGTGAACGGCGGGACGGTCTCTGATGTGGTCGCCAACTGGACCGGTCCTGGTGCGTGCGGGGCGGCGCAGGCCGTTATTGACGTGACCGTGCCTGCTAGTACGCCTTCTGGTGACACCGTGTACTTGAGCGGGAGCTACAGTGCGCTCGGGACTGGGATGAAGTCGGCGCAGGATTGGGGTGCGGCTGAGATTCCGATGACGAAGACCGGCACTAACGCTTGGAGTCTGACGATTCCGGCGGTGGCCAATTCGCAGTTCCAGTACAAGCTCGATCTGGGTAACTGGACCAATGTGGAGGAGACCGGGTCGTGCGGGTTCGTGAGTAACCGGACGTTCGGGTTCGGCTCGAACGAGTCGTCGTTCCAGGCCAACGACACGGTCGGAGCCTGGGGAGGGCTTGGCGGCTGCTGAGCTTGAAGTTCCCGACGACATCGTTGACCCGTTGCGGTAGTAGGTCCGATCCGGGCTGCGACATCGTTGACTCACAGTTGTCGTGGGAGCAACGTGTCAGGGTCAACGATGTAGTAGCCCCGCCCGGAGTTACGAAAGTGTTGACCCCTATCTGTTGTTGACCAAGATCACTTCGAGGGTGCGGGGGCCGTGGACGCCTTCTACTCGATCTAGTTCGATGTCGCTGGTGGCGGACGGGCCGCTGATCCAGGTGAGCGGGCGGGTGGGGGTCAGGAGTGCGACTGCTTCGGGGACCAGGCCGACGATCTGGTGGCGGTAGAGGACGCAGAGGTGATAGTCGGGGATCAGGGTCAGCGCGCGGCGGCCCTGGCCGGGTGAGCCATCCAGGACGATGGTGCCGGTCTCGGCTACTGCGACCGTGGCCGTAGTGATCACGCCGTCGAACGAGTCGAGGGCGTAGGCGGTCAGGGTGCCGTCGTCAACCACCCACTCGCTGCCGGCCGCCACGTCCACGGGGTCGGGCAGCGGCAGGTCTAGGTCTGGCGGTAGGACTATGCGGCGGGCACCGTGTTCGGCGATCGCAGCGGCGATCGTTTCGGTTAGCTCGGTTGGCCCGCAGCGGCGGACGGAGCACTTGTAGTCGATCAGCCGGTCGGCCAGTTGGTCTAGCAATGCGGTCGGATCAAGGTCGGTGCGGGCCCGGTAGCCGTACCGGTCGGCGTGAGCCGCTCCGTCAGGCTCGTCGGTGGGGCTGGTATTGCCGGTGGGGCTGGTGGAGTCTGTGACCCGGTCGGTGACTCCATTGCCCAGTGCGGTGCGGATTCGGCCTAGCACCTCGTCGCGTGCGCTCATTCGCTGGCTCCGTGCTCGCGGCGCCACCACTGGCGGAAGGTCTCGGCCGGCGGCACTGGTACGTCTCGAGCCTGGGTCCAGCCCGACAGTGGCGGTGGCAGTCGGCGGATTACCCCGCCTCGGCCGATCAGTTTTCCGAGTCGGCCGCCGCGCTGGGCGGCTGCGAATCGGGTTGGACTAGCCATCACCCAGGACGCGGCAGCCATTGCCACCGCCTCGGCCGTCGGCACCTTGGACGCAGCCCGCGCCTCCTCGACGTGCCGGGCCCGCAGGTGGACCAGGATGGACGGGATGTCGATCTTGACCGGGCAGACGTCGTAGCAGGCGCCGCAGAGTGAGGACGCGTACGGCAGGCTCGCGTTGTCTTCGACGCCGGTCAGCATGGGCGACAGGATCGCGCCGATCGGGCCTGGATACACCGATCCGTAAGCATGCCCGCCGACCCGTTCATAGACCGGGCAGACGTTCAGGCACGCCGAGCACCGGATGCAGGCCAGCGCCGGGCGGCCGACCTCGTCGGCCAGGGCCGCCGTCCGGCCGTTGTCGAGCAGCACCAGGTGGACCTGCTGTGGCCCGTCTCCCTGAGTAACCCCGGTCCACATTGACGTGTACGGATTCATTCGCTCACCGGTGGCCGAACGCGGCAGCAACTGCAGGAACACCCCGAGGTCGGCCCAGCTCGGGATGACCTTCTCGATCCCCATCACGGTGATCAGCGTGTCCGGCAGGGTCAGGCACATCCGGCCGTTGCCCTCGGACTCGACTACGCACAGGGTGCCGGTCTCGGCGATCGCGAAGTTCGCGCCGCTGATCCCGACCTTGGCCGACAGGAACTTGCGCCGCAGGTGGAGTCGGGCCGCTTCGGCTAGCGCCGCCGGGACGTCGGTCAGGCCGGGGTCGACGTCGTCCATTTCGGTCAGGAAGATGTCCCTGATCTCAGCCCGGTTCCTGTGGATGGCCGGTACCAGGATGTGCGAGGGCCGGTCGTGCCCGAGTTGCACGATCAGCTCGGCCAGGTCGGTCTCGATCGCCGAGATCCCGGCCTCCGCCAGAGCGTCGTTCAGGCCGATTTCGTCGGTGGCGATCGACTTGACCTTGACGACTTCGGTCGAGCCGGTGGCGCGCACCAGCGAGGTGACGATGCGATTCGCTTCGGCGGCGTCTCTGGCCCAGTGCACCTTGCCGCCCCGCGCCGTGACCTCGCGCTCCAGTTGCTCCAGGTAGCTGTCGAGGTGCGCGAGCGCGTGCGTCTTGATCGACCGGCCGGCCTCCCGCAACTGCTCCCAGTCCGGCAGTTCGCCAACGACCCTGGCCCGCTTGGCCCTGATCGTCGTGGTGGCCTTGGCCAGGTTGCGCCGCAGTTGACTGTCGTCAAGCGCCTTCCGCGCCGCCACCGGAAACGGATCGTCGCCGCGCAGGTGTCCGACCCCGCGCGGAGCGGTCGGCAGCCCCAGGAACGTGCTCATGAAGCATCATCCCTGGTGGAGGCCAGGATCTCGGCCAGATGCACGGTCCTGACGCCGGTCTTCAGCCGGGACAGCCCGCCGCCGATGTGCATCAGGCACGAGCTGTCGCCCGCGGTGCAGTACTCGGCGCCGGTCGCCAGCACGTTGCGCATCTTGTCGGCGAGTATGGCGGTCGACACATCAGCATTCTTCACCGCAAACGTCCCGCCGAACCCGCAACACCCCTCGGCGTCGGTCAGCGGCACCAGATCGATTCCCGCCACATTGCGCAACAGGGTCAGCGGCCGGTCGCCCACCCGCAACAACCGAAGAGAATGGCAAGTCGGATGATAAGTCACACGATGTGGAAAATATGCGCCGACTTCTTCCACCCGTAGAACGTCGACTAGCAGCTCGGACAACTCATAGGTCCGCCCGGCCAGCTCATCGGCGCGGCGAGCGAGGCCGGCGTCGCCCAGCCGGCTCGCCACCATCGAATGCTGGTGCCTGATCGACGCCGCGCACGAACCGGACGGCACCACGATCACGTCGTAGTCGCTGAACGTCTCGACGAAGTTGCGGATCAGAGGCAGTGCCTCGCGCTGGTAGCCGGTATTGACGTGCATCTGCCCGCAGCAGGTCTGTGCGGACGGAAAGACGACCTCGTGGCCGAGCCGTTCGAGCAGCCGAACCGTCGCCTTTCCGGCCTGCGGATACAACGTGTCAGCGAGACAGGTCACGAACAGCGCGATCCGCATTGGCTAAGGCACCCCTTCGGTAGCCAGTCCAGTCTCGCTGCCCGGTGCTGGCCCGGGGGGACGACCCCCCGGAACCCCCCGCGGATGCGGCGTCCCGAACACCGGGGCCTCGACGGGGCGGGTCGAGCTCGAGTCGCGGATCACCAGCTCGGGTTCGAAGATGACCTGGCGGTGCTGATGGTTGCCGCCGTCGAGCGCCTCTTCCAGCAATAGCTGGGCGGCCGCCCGGCCGAGCTGATGCCGAGGCTGGCGGACTGAGGTCAGCGGGACCGCGGCGGCGGCCGCGAAGTCGATGTCGTCATAGCCCACGATTGCGATGCTGTCAGGAACCCGGATCCGGCGCGAGGTCATCTCCTGCAGCGCGCCGAGCGCGAGCAGGTCGTTCGCGCAGAACATGGCGGTTGGCCGGCGGTCGGCCGGCAACTCGGCGACCCTGGCCCCGGCCTCCCGGCCGGCCGCTACGTGCAGCGCGGTGGTCTCGATCACGTGCAGGTCGGCGGCGGTGCGGCCGGCCGCTTCCAGCGCCCTGACCGCGCCGTCCCGGCGGTCGGACACCTGCCGCAGGCTCATCGGCCCGCCCACGAACGCGATCTTGCGGTGCCCCTGCTCCAGCAGGTGCGCGATCGCCAGCTCGCCTCCGAGGACGTCGTCCACGGAGACCGAGCACTGGCCGCGGTTCAGCGACCGGCTGTCGACCAGCACGACCGGCGTACCGCGCCGTTGCAGCCGGGCGACGTGCTCGTCGGCGGCCGCGACCGGAGTGATCAGGATGCCCTGGACTCGGTGCTCTTCGAGCAGCTCGAGGTAGCGGCGTTCCTTGGCGACCTGGTCGGCGGAATTGCACAAGATCACCGCGAGGCCGGACTCGTTGGCCTCGTCTTCGACGCCTCGGGCCAGGTCGGTGAAGAACGGGTTGGCGACGTCGAGCACCAGCAGGCCGATGGTGCGGCTCTTGCCGGCCCGGAGCTGGCGGGCCGACTCGTTGCGCACGAACCCGAGTTGCCTGATCGCGGCCTGCACCCGGCGGCGGGTGGATTCGGCCACGATCTCCGGCCGGTTCAGCACATTAGACACCGTGCCAACGGAAACCCCGGCCTTAGCCGCGACCTCCCTGATGCTGTGTTGCAAACCCCCCTCGCCTCCGGCGCTTTTAGGCACCGCCTTCCCTCCTCCCTCGTCGCTGGCGCTCCTCGGTCGTCAGTCCAGGCGGCGCCGCGCCTTTGGCTCGAAGTTCACTCGTGGCCCAAGTGTCAAGGGCAATCTTGGAACGTGTCAAACCCGTCACGTCAAGGGCATACCTCTTGACACGGGTTTACCGGGAGCGGACGATACACCCATCCTTGAAACGTTACAGAGTTGATTAATCTGACCGCCGCCCCCTGGAGGCCTGGCTTTGGACCCCGTTGCCGACATGCCGGTGCTGTCGTTGCGGCATGCGGCCAAGTCGTTCGGCGCGGTCCGGGCGGTCGTGGACGGCACGATCGACCTTTACGGTGGCGAGGCCCACGCGCTGCTCGGCGAGAACGGCGCGGGCAAGTCGACGATGGTCAAGATGCTGGCCGGGGTGCATCAGCCGGATGCCGGCCAGATCGAGATAAACGGGCAGCCGGTCACGCTGAACAACCCGGCCGCCGCCCAGGCCGCCGGGATCGCGGTGATCTACCAGGAGCCGACGCTCTTTCCCGACCTGTCGGTAGCGGAGAACATCTTCATGGGCCGGCAGCCGCTGCGGGCCGGGCGCCGGATCGACCGCAAGCTGCTGCGGGAGCAGTCGACCGAACTGTTCGCCCGGCTGGGCGTGCCGCTCGACCCTGACCGGGTCTGCCGGGGGTTGTCGATCGCCGACCAGCAACTGGTCGAGATCGCCAAGGCGCTGTCGCTCGACGCGCAGGTGATCGTGATGGACGAGCCGACCGCCGCGCTGTCGGCGACCGAGGTTGCCCGGCTGTTCGAGGTCGTAACGACGCTCTGCGGGTCAGGCGCTGCGGTGTTGTTCATCACCCACCGGCTGGAGGAGGTCTTCGAGATCTGCCAGCGCGCCACAGTGATGCGCGACGGTGCGCACGTACTCACCACGAAGGTCGCTGAGGTCAGCGCCGACGACCTGGTCAGGGCCATGGTCGGACGGGAGATGCCGACCAGGACCCAGGCTCAGCACGGGACCGTTTCCGGGCAGACAGTTCTTTCTGTGCAGAGACTGACCCGCGAAGGGGTGTTCATTGACATCTCATTCGAGGTCAAGGCCGGGGAGATCGTCGCGCTGGCCGGGCTCGTCGGGTCCGGGCGCAGCGAGGTCGCGCGGGCAATCTTCGGCATCGACCGGTACGACGCCGGCCGGGTGCTGATCGACGGGCAGCCGTTGCGCAAGGTCTCGCCGGCCGCCGCGATGGCGGCCGGGATCGGCTACGTGCCCGAGGACCGCCGCCTGCAGGGCCTGGTGATGGAGATGTCGATCCAGCAGAACGTCGGGCTCGCCTCGCTGCACCGGCTGCAGCGGCGCGGCTTGATCTCGTCGGCCTCCGAACGGTCGTTCGCCACCGACTGGGCCCAGCGGCTCAGCCTGAAATACGGACGGCTCACCGACCCCGTGTCCCGACTGTCCGGCGGGAACCAGCAGAAGGTCGTGCTCGCCAAATGGCTCGGCCGGCAGCCGAAGCTGCTGATCGTCGACGAGCCGACGCGGGGCATCGACATCGGCACCAAGGCCGAGGTGCACCGCCTCCTAGTCCAGCTTGCCAGCACCGGAGTCGCCGTCTTGATGATCTCCTCTGAGCTGCCCGAGGTCCTGGCGATCGGCGACCGGATCCTGGTCATGCGCGAAGGCCGGCTGACCGCTGAGTTCGGCTACCAGGACGCCAGTGAAGAGTCGATCATGGCGGCAGCGACGGGCCAGTTCGAGGCGCAAGCCTCATGACCGCCCTCACTGACAGAGGCCAGTCGGCTCGGCCGGCTCGCGGGGCGGACTCGCGGCGGCTGACCGAGCGGATCTTCAGGATCAGGGAATCTGGCATTCTCGCCGTGCTGATCGTGTTCGTCGCGGTGACGACGATTGTGCAGCACCGGTTCCTGTCCAGCACCAACATCACGTTCGTGCTGACCAACACCACGATCTTCGCGCTGCTCTCGCTCGGCGAGACGATGGTCGTGATCACCAGGAACGTCGACCTGTCGATCGGCTCGGTGCTCGGCCTGTCCGCCTACGTGTCATCGAACCTCTTCGGCCACCACCACGGAATCTCGATCCTGGTTGTGTTCGCCGTCGGTCTCGCGATCGGACTGGCCTGCGGCCTGGCGAACGGGCTCATGGTCTCGCTCGGCGGGGTGCCCAGCCTCGTGGTGACGCTGGCCACGCTCTACATCGTGCGCGGTATCGACACCCTGATTGTCGGCGGCAATGAAGTCGTCGCCTCGACCCTGCCGTCCGGCTTCATCCAGATCGCCAGGGCGAATATCGGTGGAGTGCCGTACCTCGCGATCGACATCGCGGTGCTGGTCGGGCTTGGCGCCTATTACTTGCGGTCGTTCCGGTCTGGCCGGGAGTTGTACGCGATCGGATCGAGTCCCGACGCCGCCCGGCTGGCCGGTATCCCGGTCGCTACGCGGATCTCCACCGCGTTCGTCGTCAGCGGGGCGATCGCCGGGATCGCCGGCGTGCTGTGGGCGACCGAATACCAGACCATCGACTCGACCGCCGGCACCGGGTACGAGCTTCAGGTGATCGCGGCCGTCGTGGTCGGCGGCGTGGCGATCTTCGGCGGCAGCGGCAGCGTGGTCGGCGCGGCGGTCGGCGCGCTGTTGCTCAGCACCATCACCTCGGCGCTCTACGTGCTAGGCATCTCGCCGTTCTGGGACCAGGCGATCGCCGGCTTCCTGCTGCTAGTCGCGATCAGCCTCGACCGCGCGATCGCCGTCCGGCTGCTCGCCGCCCTCCGGCTTAGGAGCTCCCGTGCTAGGTAGCGTGAGCCGCCCGGCACTGACTGGCCTGGCGCGGCAGTCGGTGCGGTGGGAGAGCGGGCTATTCATTCTCGTCGTAGCCATCTTCGCCTTCGGCGGGATCTACTCGCCCAGTCAGTTCCTGACCAGCGGGAACTTCTTCAATGCCGGGGTCAGCAACGGCGAGTTCGCGATCATGGCACTGCCGATGACGCTGATCATCATCAGCGGCGAGATCGATCTGTCGGTCGCCTCCATCCTCGGCATGACCAGCGCGCTGCTCGGCGTGCTGTGGAATGACCACTGGCCGATGCTGGCGATCTTCCCCGTGCTCCTGGTGGCCGGGGCGGTCGCCGGATTGATCAATGGCCTGCTGGTGACCAGAGCCGGACTGCCTTCGCTGGCAGTCACGATCGGCACGCTCGCGCTTTATCGCGGTATCGCCGTGATCTTGCTCGGGTCCAGTTCGGTGTCGACCTTCCCGAGCCCGTACGCGACGATCGGCGTGCTGCCGGTGCCGCATCTGGGCAGCATCCCGTGGAACATCGCGATCTTCATCGTGCTGGCCGTCGTCTTCGGTGTCGTGCTGCACGTCACCCCGCTGGGCCGGTCGATCTTCGCGATGGGCAACAACGCCGAGACCGCGCTGTTCTCCGGGATCAGGGTCAAGCGCATCAAGACCGGCCTGTTCGTGGTCTCGGGGATGATCTGCGCGGTGGCCGGGGCGCTGTGGACGTTCCGGCTCTCGACCGCGGTGCAGAGCAACGGCCTCGGGGCCGAGCTCAACGTCGTGGCGATCGTCTTGCTGGCCGGAGTCTCGATCTTCGGCGGCAAGGGTTCGATCCCCGGCGTCGTGCTCGCCTTCATCGCGTTCGCGCTGCTGCAGAACGCCCTGCTGCTCACTCCTTTCAACCAGGAGGCCTATGGAATCGTCGTCGGCGCGCTGCTGCTCATCAGCGTCTTCGTGCCGCAGTTCGGCGCGCTGACGGCCAGGATCCGCAAGCTCTCCATTAATCCCGCCCGCCCCGTTCCGCCCATCCCGCCCGCCCCGCCCACCCTCACCCACTGACCCCACTGCTGGTTAGATCCCGGACCAGCCACCGGACCTACTTTTCGCTCAACCCGATTGAAAGGATTCAACCGTGAGGGCTCTCACTGGAACCACCAGGGGCCGGGCAGTGCTCGGGCCCGCAGTGCTCATGCTCGCCGTGGGAATGCTTGCGGCGTGCTCGTCGGGAAGCTCGTCATCGTCCACGCCATCGACCAACTCGTCCTCCCCTTCGTCGTCAAGCAGCGGAGGCAGCGGCGGGCTGAAGACGGGCCTGAAGGTCTTCGTCATCCCGAAGAACCTCGGAAACCCGTACTTCACCACCTCCGACAGCGTGAAGTCGGGCGGTGCGCTAGCTGCTCTGTCCGCGCTCGGCGAGACCGGGACCGAGACCAGCGGTACCGCGGCGACGCCGACCTCGCAGATCCCGGCCATCCAGGCGGCGATCACCAAGGGCGCGAACGTGCTGGTCGTGTCGGCGACCGATCCGACGGCGCTATGCCCGACGCTCAAGGCGGCGATGGCCAAGGGCATCACCGTGATCACGTATGACTCGGACGCGCCTGGCTGCCGTGACCTGTTCATCAACCAGGCGTCGACCGCGCAGATCGGCACCAGCGAAGTCGACGTGCTGGCCAAGGAGATTCACGACAGCGGCGACATCGCGATCGTGTCCGCGGCGGCCTCGGCGACCAACCAGAACGCCTGGATCGCCTACATGAAGAAGGAACTGGCGAAGTTCCCGAAGATGAAGCTGGTCACGACCGTCTACGGAAACGACGATCCGACGACCGCGACTCAGGTCACCCAGGGGCTGCTGCAGCAGTTCCCGACCCTTAAGGGCATCATCTCGCCCACCACGGTCGGCATCCTGGCGGCCGCTCAGGTCCTCGACACGCCCAAGTACCGCGGCAAGATCGCGCTCACCGGTCTTGGCACCCCGGACTCGCTGAAGAAGTTCGTCAGCGACGGCACGATCACCGCGTTCGAGCTGTGGAACCCGGCGAACCTGGGTTACCTGGCCGCTTACGCCGGCGTGCTGTTCGCCTCAGGAAAGATCACTGGCACTGCTGGCCAGACCTTCACGGCCGGCAAGCTCGGCAAGTTCACGATCGGCGCCGGCAACACCGTGCTGCTCGGCCCGCCGTTCGTGTTCGACAAGTCCAACATCAGCCAGTTCAACTTCTGACCGCTCCGACCGGGCCAGCGTGACATCGGGGGAAGATCGGTGTCGTCCAGACAGCATCAATCTTTCCCCGATGTTCCCTGAGCCCGAAGGATTCCGCCGGATCAGCGAGATTTTTCACCTTGACTAGCTGGAGACCCAGATGCGCAGCGTGACCGCCGTCAAAGCAGCCCTCGCGGCTCACCGGATTGAGCTACCGTCGTGGGCTTTCGGCAACAGCGGGACCAGGTTCAAGGTGTTCAGCCAGCCCGGGGTGCCGCGAACGCCGCAGGAGAAGATCGAGGACGCGGCCCAGGTGCACAAGTACACCGGGTCGGCGCCGATCGTCGCGCTGCACATTCCCTGGGACAAGGTCGATGACTACGCGGCACTGGCCGCGCACGCGGTCGATCACGGGATCCGGATCGGGACGATCAACTCCAACACGTTCCAGGACGACGACTACCGGCTCGGCAGCGTCGCCAACGCGGACCCGCGGATCCGGCGCAAGGCGGTCGGTCACCTGCTTGAGTGCGTCGACATCATGGACGCGACCGGGTCGCGTGACCTCAAGCTGTGGTTCGCCGACGGCACCAACTACCCGGGCCAGGACGACATCAGGGGCCGCCAGGACCGGCTGGCCGAATCGCTCGCCGCCGTGTACGAGCGGCTCGGACCCGACCAGCGCCTAGTGCTCGAGTACAAGCTGTTCGAGCCGTCGTTCTACTCGACCGACGTGCCGGACTGGGGCACCTCGCTGCTGCACTGCGTGGCGCTTGGGCCGAAGGCCGCCGTGATCGTGGACACCGGGCACCACGCACCCGGCACCAATATTGAGTTCATCGTCGCCGTGCTGCTGCGAGCCGAGCGGCTCGGCGGGTTCGACTTCAACAGCCGGTTCTACGCCGACGATGACCTGATGGTGGGGGCGGCGGATCCCTTCCAGCTGTTCCGGATCATGCATGAGGTCGTGTCGGCCGGGGCGCTCGCGCCCGAGGCAGGCGTGACGTTCATGCTCGACCAGTGCCACAACATCGAGCCGAAGATCCCCGCGCAGCTCCGCTCGGTGATGAACGTGCAGGAAGCCACGGCCAAGGCGCTGCTGATCGACGCGGAGGCCCTGACGGCCGCCCAGCAGGCCGGTGACGTGCTCGGCGCGAACGGCGTGTTCATGGACGCCTATAACACCGACGTGCGGCCGCTGCTGGCCGAGTTGCGGACCGAGCAGGGACTTGAGCCCGACCCGATGCGGGCCTATGCGGCCAGCGGGTACGCCGAGAAGATTGTGGCGGACCGGGTGGGCGGTACACCAGCGGGCTGGAACAGCTGAGACCGGCTGGTGACGCTCGCGCGCGGCAGCGCCGTGGCCCTCGGTGCCTGGCCGATCTGGCGCAGCGATCGACCTCAGGCAACCAGGATTCCGCCCCGGCACCTCCGGACTAGCCAGGAAGGACACGATGAGCCCGCAGCCTGTCCCCGAAGTCGCCGAGCTGATCGCGCGGAGCAATCGGCTCGGCGCTGATCCGCGTAATACCAACTACGCCGGCGGCAACACCTCGGCCAAAGGGACGGCGACCGACCCGGTCACCGGTGAGCCGGCCGAGCTGCTCTGGGTCAAGGGGTCGGGCGGTGACCTCGGCACCTTGACCACGGGCGGGCTGGCGGTGCTGCGGCTTGACCGGCTGCGGGCACTGACCGGCGTCTACCCGGGCGTTGACGCCGAGGATGAGATGGTCGCCGCGTTCGACTTCTGCCTGCACGGCAAGGGCGGCGCGGCTCCGTCGATCGACACCGCAATGCACGGGCTCGTCGGGGCGGCGCACGTCGATCACCTGCACCCGGACGCCGGGATCGCGCTGGCGACGGCGGCCGACGGCGAGGCGCTGACCAGGTCCTGTTTCGGCGATCGGGTCGGGTGGGTGCCGTGGCGGCGGCCAGGGTTCCAGCTCGGGCTGGAGATCGCTGAGGTCTACCGGAGCCGGCCGCAGGCGATCGGTGTGGTCCTCGGCGGGCACGGGATCACGGCCTGGGGGGTGACCAGCGCGGAATGCGAGGCGAATTCGCTTGAGATCATCCGGACGGCGCAAGCCTTTCTTGACCGGACCGGCAACCGGGAAGCTTTCGGCCAGAAGGTTGAAGAATTTAAGGCCTTGCCGAAGTCCGAACGGATCAGCCGGGCAGCGGACCTGGCGCCGATTATCCGGGGGCTCGCGTCGAGCGATCACCGTCAGGTCGGGCATTTCACCGACAGCGAGGTCGTGCTCGACTTCCTGGCCAGCGAGCGGCATCGCGAACTGGCCGCGCGCGGCACGTCGTGTCCTGACCATTTCTTGCGGACCAAGATCAGGCCGATGGTGCTTGACCTGCCGCCGACCGCACCGCTAGAGGCGGTGATCGAGCGACTGGGTGAGCTGCACGTAAAGTACCGAACCGATTACAAGATTTATTATGAACGCTTTGCGACGGCTTCCTCGCCTGCGATGAGGGGGGCCGACCCGGCGATCGTGCTCGTGCCGGGCGTCGGGATGTTCAGCTTCGGCGCCGACAAGCAGACCGCGCGGGTGGCCGGGGAATTCTACGTCAACGCGATCAACGTGATGCGAGGCGCGGAATCGGTCTCCAGGTACGCGCCGATCCCGGAGAGCGAGAAATTCCGGATCGAGTACTGGGAACTCGAAGAGGCGAAACTGCGACGGCGGCCCAAGCCCAAACCGCTGACCGGGCGGATCGCGCTGGTGACCGGCGGCGGCTCTGGCATCGGCCGGGCGACCGCGCTCCGGCTGGCTGCCGAGGGCGCATGCCTGGTGGTCGCGGATAAGGATTCGCAGGCGGCAGAGGTCGTGGCCAGGGAAATCGGCGGTGCTCGCCCGGCGGGACAACCCCCCGGATCACCCCGCGCGGCCGACGCGGCCGTTGCCGTGGGCGTTGATGTCACCGACGAGGACGGGATCGCGGCGGCGTTCGGCCAGGCGGCGCTGGCGTTTGGCGGCGTCGACCTGGTGGTGAACAATGCCGGGCTGTCCATCTCCAAGCCGCTGCTCGAGACGACGGCGGCGGACTGGGATCTTCAGCACGACGTGATGGCGCGGGGATCGTTCCTGGTGTCGCGGCAGTCCGCCCGGGTCATGATCGCTCAGCGGATGGGCGGCGACATCATCTATATCTGCAGCAAGAACGCGGTCTTCGCCGGGCCGAACAACGTCGGCTACGGGGCGGCCAAGGCCGATCAGGCCCATCAGGTGCGGTTGCTCGCGGCTGAGCTCGGGGAGCACGGGATCCGGGTGAACGGGATCAATCCCGACGGCGTGGTGCGGGGGTCAGGCATCTTCGCCGGGGGCTGGGGTGCTAACCGGGCGGCCGTGTACGGGGTGCCGGAGTCGGAGCTGGGGGCGTTTTACGCGCAGCGGACGTTGCTTAAGCGGGAGGTGCTGCCCGAGCATGTGGCGGCGGCGGTCTTCGCCGTGACGGCCGGGGACCTCTCGCTGACTACCGGGCTGCTTGTGCCAGTGGATGCTGGGGTGGCGGCGGCGTTCCTGCGATGAGGCCGGCGGCTCTGGTTGCGGCGGTCGACCTGGGCGCGTCCAGCGGGCGGGTGATGGTCGGCTCGGTCGGGGCCGGGCTGCTTGAGCTGCGCGAGGCGCACCGGTTCGAGAACCGGCCGGTGACGGTGGCGGGGACCGTCTACTGGGATGTGCTCGGGTTGTACGGGCAGGTTCTGGACGGGCTTCGGGCGGCGGGCGGCCTTGGTTCGGTCGCGAGCGTCGGGATCGACTCGTGGGGTGTCGACTACGGGCTGCTCGACGAGACCGGTGCGCTCATCGGGAACCCGGTGCACTACCGGGACGGCCGGACCGCCGGGGTCGCCGAGCGGCTGCTGGCCGAGCTTGGAGCGGGCGAGGTCTACGCGGTGACCGGGATCGCCGAGCTGCCGATCAACACGCTGATCCAGCTCGTCTCCGCGATCGGGTCCCCTGCGCTTGAAGCCGCCCGCAATTTCCTGATGATCCCTGACCTGCTCGGGTACTGGCTGACCGGCCGGGTCGGGGCCGAGGTGACGAACGCGTCCACCACCCAGCTGCTGGACGTTTCCACCGGGACTTGGGCCACGTCGGTGATGCGGCGAGCCGGCCTGCCGACCGGCATCTTTCCCTCGCTCCGGCCGGCCGGTGAGGAGATCGGGCCGTTGCTGCCGGCGGCCCTGGACGGCTGCGGGCTGCCTGCCAGCACTCGGCTGGTCGCGGTGGCCTCGCACGACACGGCGTCGGCGGTGGTCGCCGTGCCTGCCGCCGGGCCTGAGTTCTGCTACATCTCCTGCGGCACCTGGTCACTGGTCGGGGTGGAACTCGACCGGCCGGTGCTGACGCAGGAGAGCCGGCTGGCCCACTTCACCAATGAGACGGGGATCGACGGGACGGTCCGTTACCTGCGTAACGTGATGGGGCTCTGGCTGCTGCAGGAATCGATCAGGGCCTGGACTGCGGCGGGCCTGGTGATAGGTCTGGAGACGCTGCTGGTCGAGGCGGCCGGGGTTGAGCCGTTGCGGGCGGTGGTCGATCCCGATGATCTTGAGTTCCTGCCGCCCGGGGACATGCCCGGCCGCATCGCCGCTTACTGCGCCCGGACCGGGCAGCCGGTGCCTTCTGATCCGGCGCAGACGATCCGGTGCGTGCTCGATTCGCTCGCGATCGCGCACTGGCGGGCGGTTGACCAGGTACAACGGCTCTGCGGGCAGGCCGTCGACGCCGTTCATATCGTCGGCGGGGGTGCCCGCAACTCGTTGCTCTGCCAGCTCACCGCCGATGCGTGCGGGCTGCCGGTGCTGGCCGGGCCGGTCGAGGCGACTGCGCTTGGCAACGTGCTGGTCCAGGCGCGGGCGCTCGGGGCGGCACCAGGTGAGCTGGCCGGGCTGCGGGAACTGGTCAGGGCGACTCAGCCGGTGCGGCGGTTCGATCCGGCTGGGTCAGTTGGTCCTTGGCGGGGCGCCGCAGCCAGGCTGGACGCTTAGCGCTAAGCAGATAGGGGTGGACCTTCGGGCCGAGCAGGGCGACGGTGGCGAACACGGCGACGGCCACGATCAGGTCGGCGCTGGAGGTCCACAGGCCCAGGAGCCACTCGGCGCCGAAGGCGACCAGCACCAGGGCCAGCTTGGCGCCGATGATCCTGGGCGAGCGGATCGGGAGCGGCCGGTTGATGCCGGCCGCCTGACGCCGTCGCTCGAACCTGATTTGCAGCGGAATCGTCAGCGCCAGCAGTCCGCCGCGCACGATGATCAGCCGGGCCGAGTCGGCGTGGTGCGGTGAGAACAGGTGGCTGACCAGCGAGCCGATGCCGAGGGCGAGGAAGACCGTGACTACCCTGACGCCGATCAGCCAGTACAGCGCGGCGTTCGGGTGTTGCTCCTTCTTGGCCGCGCGGCGCTCGTAGTAGCGGCGGGTTAGCGACATCAGCGGGGCGACTGTCAGCAGTACGAGCAGCAAGCGCAGCGCGTGGATCCAGGCCGGCTCGCCCATGTGGCCGATCCAGAGAAACGCCATGACCGCGCCGAGGATGGCGTACCTGATCCGGAGCCGTCTGGCCCGAAGCGCGAGCAGCCTATCTCTTGGTTCGGTCATTGCTGCCTGCCTTCGGTCGCCCTGATGCCGGTGAAAAGCCAGCGCAGCGCGTCGCCGTAGAGTTCCGGCGGCACATTGTCCTGGTCGATCCGGCGCTGCCTGACCATGCCCTGGAACAGCGCCGAGATCACGATCGCGACCCGGGCCGCGAGGTCGTCTGCATAGTCGCAACCTTCTCGGTCGAACTCGCTGGCCAGTAGCTGTTCCAGCGGTTCGCGCCGTTTTCTAACTCTGGCGGCAAATGTCCCCATTGCCTCGGGGTGTCGCACAGCGTACAGCCAGAACTCGGCCTGGAGCGGGGCCAGATCCATGTTCTTGTCGGCGGTGTCGATCATCTGCTGGCCGAAGGCTTGCCATGGCCGCCCCGCGATCCCGCGCCCGTCCGTCAGCAACTGCGCAGTGTCGGCGACCCGCTCGCTGGCTCGGTGCTCCATCAGTTCGAGGAACAGCTCTTCCTTGCCGCTGAAGTTGGAGTACAGCGCGCCGATGGAGAATCCGGCCCGCTCGGCGATCTCCTCCACCGACGCTCCGGCCAGGCCTTTGCTGGCGAAGACCTCGGAGGCCGCGTCGAGCAGCAGTTCCCTGGTGCGGGCCTTGGCCTCGGCGCGGGTGAGTCGTTTTGGCCGGGATGGCGCCTGGTCGGGGTTCTCGGTCATCGGGTCCTCGGTCATCGGGTCCTCGCTTGGGCCTGGTCAAGGAACGGGTTGACGTAGGCGTCCATCAGGTCGGCGACTACCTGCCGCTGGGCGGGGTCGTTGACCTGGTTGCGGTCTTCGGCGGGGTCTTCGGCCAGGTCGAACAGCTGGACCGGGAGCCGCTGGGCCTCATGCACGACCAGCTTGTAGCGCTCGGTCCGCCACATCCCGAACCCGAAATTCTCGCTGACCACGACCTCCCGGCCTGTCCCGCTCTCGATCAGCCCGGTGAGTGATCGGCCTTCGGTGTCGGGGACCGGCTTGCCGCCAGCGACCTCCACCAGCGTGGTCGACAGGTCCAGGTGCTCGATGAGCCCGGTGAACCGCCTGGCCCGGCTGCCGCCGGGCGGGCGGATTATCAGCGGCACTCGCACGGACGGCTCGTAGAACACCATCTTGTTCAGCAGGCCGTGGGTGCCGAGCATCTCGCCGTGGTCGGTCGAGTACACGATCCAGGTCTCCTCATCGAGACCCCGCCGGCGAAGCGCCTCGACGATCCGGCCGATCGCCGCGTCGATCAGCGTCACGTTCGCGAAGTAGTGCCGCCTGACCTCGATTGCCCGTTCGTCAGTCAGCGTCTGCGACGTGCTGTACGCCAGGAACGCGTCGAGGAACTCCTTCAGCGGGCCGTCCGCCGGTATCTCAGGCCGCGTGGTGGTATCGAGTGTGATCTCGGCGTCCCGGTATTGCTCGACATACTCGGCCGGCGCATCCCACGGATCGTGCGGTCCTGGGAACCCGACCCACAGGAAGAACGGACGCTCGCCGCCAACCGAGTCGATCCAGTTGACCGCCTGGTCGCCGACCCAGTTGTCGATGTAGGCGGCCGACGGCAGCGGGGTCGGATCGACCGCCCACGTCGGCTTGCGTCCGGTCGGCTGGTTGGGCAGGAAGCTCACGATGGGGGCACGTCTGCGCGCGAAGTCGCGGTACGTATCGAGCAAGCCCAGTTCGGCCAGGTGATCGGTGTAGCCACTGCGCACCTTGGTCGACGCCAGCTTGCCGCCAATCTCGTTCACATGCTCGAAGCCATAGCCGCGCATGATGTCGAGCCCCTCGGCGACGCTGCCCCGGTGCGGGTAGAGATGCATCTTGCCGATCGTGGCGGTGAGGTACCCGGCGTCGCGGATCGACTGGACGATCGTCGGCAGCGGCCCGGACATTTCGGTCCGGTTGTTCACCACGCCGTG
>DASYAT010000162.1:0-23235 GCA_036501205.1 Streptosporangiaceae bacterium
AGGCTCAGCGACCTTCCGCAACTCGGAGAGCTTCGAGCTGACCGGCGAAGGCCAGGTCTCGCTCTACGTCCCGGCCGGCTGCGCCCACGGGTTCCAGGCCCTCACCGACCCGGCTGACGTGTCGTACCGGATCGACCGGCCGCACGACCCGGCCGAGGACGTGTCCATAGCTTTCGATGATCCCGAACTGGGTATCGGATGGCCCCTGCCGGTCACCGTCAAGTCAGCCAGGGACGCCAGCGCCCCGACGCTGGCCGAGGCGCTGGCTCAACTGGCTTGAGCAGCGATCAGTCAACTCGCTTGCGGAAGACGAAGTACTCGCTCTTAGCTCCGCTGAGCGGGGCGAACGAGTTGCCGACCAGCGACAGTCCATGCCGGTCCATCAGGTCGATGATCCACTGCCGCGGGATCATGTTGTAGATAATCGCGTTCTCGTTGACCCAGCGATCGGTGGCCTCGGCATCGAGGCAGTCCTCGGTCACGATGTCGAAGGCAGTGGCGCCGCCTGGCCTAGTGACCCTGGCCATCTCTTTCAGGTAGCCGATCGTGACCACGAGCGGCAGATAGACGAAAACCCGGTGCGCGTGGATCAAGTCGACCGAGCCCGTCGCGGTCGGCTTGAGCGAGTGGCCGTCGGCCGGCAGCAGCGTGATTCCCGGCATCCCGCGCAGATGCGCTCGCCAGTCGGCTGCCGTCTCGTACGCCTCGTAGACGTCGGGATGCAGCGCGGCCATCACCGGCTCCGCGAACCGGCCGGTGCCCGGTCCGATCTCGCAGACCCGCTCGACGTGATCGCCAAGGTCGGCCAGCGTGAGCATCGCCTGCACGGTCGCGGCCGTGGTGCCCGGCTCGGCGCTGTACTGGTCGATGTACTCGCACAGAGACAAGCCCGCCCGCTTGGCGTGGGCGAGCGTCCGCCTGGCCGACAGGAACGGCTGGATGGCCGGATCGTCGCTCCAGCCGCGCACCACCTGCACGCCCAAGGGCCGGACCGCCCTATTCACCCCGGTTGTCACGAGCGTCTTCACTGTCATCGAGCACCCCCACGACGATATTACTGATAGATCCCGTATCGGCTGTGCTGCCCCAAGGGGACGCCCCCTGGAACCCCCGACGAGTCACGTGATCTGGTCGTGATCCGTCGCTATACCAACGATTGTAATGGGCTGAATAGTTTCCACTTCGCCGATCAAGTTCGCACAACACCCGACAATTTATGCCGTGGCCCGTTAGTGTCAGGAAGGTCATGGAAGATCACCTGAGGAGTCCCATGCGTAGGACACCGATAGCTTTCCTGGCAATCGCGGCCGCGATGACGATACTCGCCGGACCTGCGTTTGCCGCCGGCCCCGCAAGCCCACGCTGGTCATCAACAGCCCCCTTCGGCGCGTGGAACAACAGCGGACTCATTATCTACAATAACGAGTGGAATCAGCCTACCGGACCACAGCGGATCTGGGCGGATTCGTACCACTCTTGGGGGGCACAGTCCAACCAAGCGGCCGGGAATACGGCGGTCGAAACCTACCCCTGTGTTCAAAAGGATTACAACAATCCGCAAGTAATGTCGTTCCACCTGATTCGTAACGGCTTCACCGAATCGATGCCGCATGCGTCTGGCCTTGATGCCGAAGCCGCCGATGACATCTGGCTGAACAAATACAAGATCGAAGTAATGATCTGGGTGGACAATAAGGGCCAGCGGCCGAGCGGAGACATCATCGGGCACGCGACCATTTTCGGCCAGCATTTCGCGGTATGGCACGGCGGCACCGATTACACGTTCGCGCTCGATCACAATGAGACGACCGGCGTCACCCACATCCTGGCTTCGATCGCCTGGCTGATCCATCACGGCCAAGTCGCCTCGAACGCCACGCTCACTCAGGTGAACTTCGGCTGGGAGATCGCCTCGACCGGCGGCCGGAAGCTCGGCTTCAAGGTCTCCAGCTACTGGCTGCATAGCAAGCAGTAAGACCCCCGAGCCCGTTAGCGGAAGCCTTCGCGTCAAGCCCCGCGAAGTCTTCCGCTAACGAAGGTTCCTCTGGTCGCGGCGCCGACGCCGACGCCGTTCTAGCCCCTCCCTGGCGCTCTTGGTCAGCAGCGCGGCGGCATAGGGGATATCCCGCCGCAGATATCGCCCAGCGAGCCGACGCGGCTCGCTGACCAGCCGGAAGATCCATTCCAGTCCGGTCCTCTGCATCCACGCCGGCGCCCGCCTGAGCTCGCCAGCCGCGTAAGGAATCGCGGCTCCGCACCCGATGAACCAGGCATCAGGCAGCACCGGGATCAGCCGGGAGATCAGCCGCTCCTGCTTGGGGAAGCCGAGCCCGACGAAGACCACCTTCGGCTCGGACTCGGCCAGGTCCTTGCACAGGACCTCGATGTCGTCCGTCATCGCGCTGAACTTGGCCGGCGGAGCGTAGGTGCCAGCGACCGCAAGGCCGGGATACAGCTCAACGAGCCGGTCAGCCGCCCGCTGGGCCGCGCTCGGCCGGCTCTCCACGCTCGGCATACCCCCGACCAGGAAGATCGGCCAGCCGCCCGCGGCCGCCGCCTCGGACAGCGAGTAGATCAGGTCCGCCCCGGTGATCCGCTCGACCAGCGGCGTCCCCACCAGCCGGCCCGCCCAGAGCAGCGGCATGCCGTCGGGAACCACGAATGACGCGGAGGTGATGAAGCCGCGACTGGACGCATCTCGGTTGATGCGATGGCAGATATCGATGTTCGGCGTCACGATCGTGCCGCCGACGGCTTCGCGAATCGCGGCACCGACGTTCTCGATCAGCTGGGCCTGGGTGAGGCTGTCGAAGCCAGCTCCGGCGATGGTGACTCGGGCGGCCATTCCTAGATCCCGTGCCCGCGGGCGTGCAACGTCCGCATCACTCGTTCACCGGACATTGCCCCGGTCGCCACCGCCGCGACGAAAGGCAGCCTTCTCTCGTGCCAGTTCCTGGCCGCCGCCCGAGCGGCCCACCGGCAGGCCAGCCCGCGCCGGCCGAGGCAGGCATAGCCGAACGCGATCTGGGCGTAGACCCTGGCCGCCCCTGCCCTCGTCGCCGCGATCTGCGGATGCGCCGTCAGCATCCAGACCAGCCCGGCGACCTTGCTCTCCCACGACTGCGCGTAATACGAGCTCGTGTCCCAGGTCACCAGGACCAGCGCCTCGTCGACGTTGACGATCGGCGCGCGCCGGGCGGCTCGCAGCACGAGATCCCAGTCCTCGCTCTGGCTGCCCGGGATCGACTCATCGACCAGCCCGATCCCGTCGAGCAGCGCCTCCCGTGTGGCCAGGTAGGTCGAGGAGTGCACCATCGCCATCCGGGACCGGCACAGATCGGCGTGCGTCACCTCGCTGGAGCCGGCCGTACGCGGGCTGACCCGGCCGCCTGAGCGCACCGCGATCCCGCAGCTAGCGAACTCAGCCCCCGGCCGGTCCGCAAGAGCCCGCACCTGGCTCGTTAGCTTGCCTGGCAGCCATTCGTCGTCGTCATCGCAGAACGCCACCAGCTCGGTATCGAGCGCCAGGATGCCGCGGTTACGAGCCCCAGCCAGCCCTGGCGAGCGGTCGTTGCCAACCACCCGCACCCGACCGCTGCCAGAGGCCAGCGAATCATCCAGCCCCGCCTGGTCGAATACCACAACGACCTCAATCGAGCCCGGATAGTCCTGCGCCTTGATCGCGGCCAGCGCCGCCCGCAGCTCCACCGGGCGGTCCCTGGTAGGTATGACGACGCCAACTGACGGCCAGCGCGTCACAAAGTACCGCCGAACCCGGTGCTGGCCGGGGTGGTTGGGCGGGGGGCGAAGCGGGCTGGACCCCCTAGAACCCCCGCGTAGCCGTAACGAGTGAGCAGCGGCAAGGTGAGCGCGGTGACCGCCCGGCGCTGCCCGCCGGGCATGGCGGCCTGCCAGCGATCGTCCTTGCTGATGGTGATCTTGCCGGTCTTGAAACGCATCGGATTGCCAGCCGCCGTGTGCGCCTGGCGCAATTCGGCCCATTGCTCCCTCTCACCGCCTCCGACGAAGCCGAGTTCGTCCTCGGTCACGGTCAGACCGGCGAAGTCGCTGATCCGCCGCAGGGTCGGTTTCACGTCGGAAACCAGGTCTTCGTAACGCACCCGCAACACCGGCGTCTGGCCGCGTGCTAGAAGCCCGAGCGATGCGTTCTGCATATTCCACTCACGAGCGGCGCGGAACGGCGAGTACCTCGTCATGTAGCTGCCGCCGCCCGCCTCAGGTCGCTCGACTCGCGTCGTCCACGAGTAAGCGACCGCGCGGCTGTCACGGACGATGTGGATGACGCGCAGGTCGAGGTCGCTGCTGCGGCTCAGGCAGAACGCCAGCGAGGCGTGCTTGCTTGAGTCGACCACTGTCTGGCAGCCGCTGACCTGCGCGATCGCGCCGTAGAGGCGCCGGTAGTAGCCCGTGTACTCGGCCAGGTCCGCTGCCAGCGGGTCCGGCACCGAGCGCCTGGCCAGCCGCGGGATGAACCTCGTCCTGTCCACCGACGCACGCAGGCCCGCGATCCGCCCCAAATCCAGATTTGACCAGCCGCCGAACGCCGCCTCGCCTACGGCCGACCAGAACTGACAGCCGGCGAACGCGTCGCCGCAGCCGCACCGCTCGTTGTCGGTGACGCCGCGCTGCCACAAATGCACGATCTCCCCGGCGACGCAGACTTGCGGCAGCTCGCCGAGTAGCCGCTCGGCGAGCGTGCTGCCACTGCGCCCCATGCCGCCGAGGTAGACGACTCGGTAGTCACCGAAGTTCATCACACCAGCCCTGGGTCAAATAGCAGGTAAACGCTCGCCTCAAAACAGCCATTCTGCCTGGCAGAGGGGCATCATCGCTGTGACATCGTGAAACTGACTTTTCGCTTTCATGTCACTACAAAGCGTGAGAGTTACCTAGTCAGCGAGTCGACTTTCGGTAGGGCAGGAAGCAGATTCCCGCCAGTCCGTTGACCTTGCCGCACATCTGGCTGCCGCCGAAGTTGTCGCTGGCGATCCACAGGCCGGCCTTGGTTATCACCAGGTCATCCGCTCCGAGCCCGCGTGATCTGGTCGGGTTGAAGATCAGCCGGCCGGTGTGCGGCGACAGCCCTTCGAATCCCGGCGCCGAGATCGCGTGCGGGTCGAGGTGGAACTTCTTGCAGCCGTCCGGGGCTTGCGACCACAGTTCGTGCCCGGCGAAGTAGGCGGTGTGCGAGTCGGCCGCGACCGAGTACAGCGAGTAGCAGCCGTCGTAGTTGATCCACTTGAGCGTCGCGAAGTGTTCATTTGCGGTGAACGCGGCCGCCATGTCGCACAGCCCCATCAGCGGGTAGCCGCTCTTGTAGTTCCACGGCCGGTAACCGGTGCTCGCGACGAAGACGGTGCCGTCGTTAGGCGACCACGCCGCCGACCTGATGTAGAACGGCTCCTGGCCGGTGCAGTTATAGAAGTAGCCATGCGGCGGATAGCCGCTGCCACCGTCAAACCGCGGCGAGGACCAGCCGGTAACTGTAGCCCTCGGCTTACTGCCTAGATTTAGCATAAAAATTTGACGGTGCCTTTTGCCGCCTGCCGAGGTGAAGTCACCCTCAACCAGATCAAGTTTCCCGCTGTGGCTGAACTGCTGGTTGTAGACCCTGGTCGCGTTGGGGGCGGCCCCCGGATAGCTGTAGTGGCCGTTGATGTGCAGCCGAAGCAGCCCGTCGTCCTTGCCGGTGCGGTCATCCAGGCTGGCCATGAACGGATCGGCGGCGGTACCGTTGATCTCGATGAACAGGCCGCCCGCCAGGATGTGCTGGCGGTAGGCGGCTAGCGTTTCCACCGGTCCGCCGGCGACGTGGCCGAACCGCTTCATCAGGACGCCGGCCCGAGCCGTGCTGACCTCGGCGATGTTCTGGGCGCTGGCCCGGCGCACCTTGGTGAAGTTGCCGCCGAGGTAGGCGTTCTGGCAGTGGCCGGCGACGAACGTGATCGAATTGACCTCGCCGTTGACGTCGGGGTTCCAGCCAGTGACGGTGAACGGCGGGGTGGCGCGGAAGCTGAACGCGTTGTGCCGGGTGTAGGTGCGGCCGCCTTGGTCGATCGTGGTGAAGCCGCCGACGGCGTACATGGTGCCGCCGCACTGAACTAGCTGCCTGATCTGCTCGGTCGCCTTGGTCTTGACCGGGAAATGCGGAGTCCCGGTCAGCGGGCGTGACGCTAAGACACTGAAGCCGGACTTAGCGGCCTTGGCCAGGCTTGGCGATAAGGCGCCGGCCAGCCCGCAGGCAACCAGGGCTGCTGCTGCCAGTGCTGATCGGCGGCTTCTCATCTTCTTAGCCGGCGTCGGTGATCATGGCGGCGCCGACGGTCGCGTTCGTCGCCTCGTCGATCAGGATCAGGCCTCCGGTGATCCGGTTCCGTGCGTACGGGTCGCAGAAGATCGGCTGCGTCAGCCGCAACGACACCCGCCCGATCTCATTAAGCCCGAGGCTGGTCGCCGACTCGTCCCTGTGCAGCGTGTTCACGTCGAGCCGGTAGGCGATGTCCCTGACCATGGCCTTGACCGTCCTGGTCGTGTGCTTGACGATCAGGCGGCTGCGCGGGCTCAGCACCGGGGCGTCGGACATCCAGCTGACCATCGCCTGCACGTCCTGCGTCACCTGCGGCTGGTTGCCAGGGCGGCAGATCATGTCGCCGCGCGAGATGTCGATGTCATCGTCAAGCAGCAGCGTCACCGACATCGGCGGGTAGGCCTCGTCGGCCGGCCCGTTCGGGCCTTCGATCCGCTTGATCGTGGTGGTCAGCCCAGAGGGCAGGTGCATGACCTCATCGCCGGGCTTGAGCACGCCGCCGGCTACCTGGCCGGCGTAGCCGCGGTAGTCGTGCAGCTTCGCATCGGTGGCCTGGTGCGGCCGGATCACGTACTGCACAGGGAAGCGGACATCGATCAGGTTGCGGTCCGAGGCGATGTGCAGGTGCTCGAGGTGGTGCAGCAGCGAGGGGCCGTCGTACCACGGCATGTTCAGCGAGCGCTCCACGACGTTGTCGCCGTGCAGGGCCGAGATCGGGATGAAGGTCAGGTCACCGATGTCGAGCTTGGTGGCGAACGCCGTGAATTCCTCGGTGATCCGCTCGAACGCGGCCGACTCGTAGTCGACCAGGTCCATCTTGTTCACCGCGAGCACCAGGTGCGGCACCTTAAGCAACGTCGCGAGGAAGGCGTGCCGCCGGCTCTGCTCGGTCAGCCCGTTCCTGGCGTCGACCAGGACGATCGCGAGATCGGCGGTGGAGGCGCCGGTGACCATGTTCCTGGTGTACTGGATATGGCCGGGGGTGTCGGCGATGATGAACTTCCGCCGCGGCGTCGCGAAGTAGCGGTAGGCGACGTCGATCGTGATGCCCTGCTCCCGCTCGGCCCGCAGGCCATCGGTGAGCAGCGCCAGGTTCGTGAAGTCCTCGCCGCGTTCCTTGCTGGTCCGCTCGACCGAGGCAAGCTGGTCTTCGAAGATCGACTTGGAGTCGAACAGCAGCCGCCCGATCAGCGTGGATTTACCGTCATCGACCGACCCGGCGGTAGCGAACCGCAGGATGTCCATAACTCTTTCTCCGTCACGGAGGGACGACCCCCCGGAGCCCCCCGTGGAGGCGCGTGAATCGTTCTCAGACATGGCTAGAAGTAGCCCTCCCGCTTGCGGTCTTCCATGGCTGCTTCGCTGGCCCGGTCGTCGGCGCGGGTCTGCCCGCGCTCGGTGAGCCTGGTCGCCGCGATCTCTGTGATGACGTCTTCGAGCGTCCCGGCGGTCGACTCGACCGCTCCGGTGCAGGAGATGTCGCCGACGGTGCGGTACCTGACCATCGCCTCGAACACAGTCTCGCTGTCGGCCCGGTTGGTCACGGGATGGTCGGCGAGCAGGATGCCGTCTCGCTCGAATACCGATCGCTTGTGCGCGAAGTAGATCGCCGGGATCTCGAGCTCTTCCCTGGTGATGTAGTACCAGATGTCCAGCTCGGTCCAGTTCGACAGCGGAAAGATCCTGATGTGCTCGCCCCGGTTATGCCTGGTGTTGTACAGGTTCCAGAGCTCAGGCCGCTGGTTCTTCGGGTCCCACTGACCGAACTCGTCCCGGAACGAGAACGCCCGCTCCTTGGCCCGCGCCTTCTCCTCATCGCGGCGCGCCCCGCCGAACACGGCGTCAAACCGGTTATCGGCGATCCCGTCGAGCAGCGTCGTCGTCTGCAGCCGGTTCCGGCTAGCCCAGCGGCCGCGCTCTTCGACCACCCGGCCGGAGTCGATCGAATCCTGGACCGACGCCACGACCAGCCGGACGCCCAGCTCGGCGACCCGGCGATCACGGAAGTTGATCACGTCGTCGAAGTTGTGGCCGGTGTCGACGTGCATGACCGGGAACGGGATCTTCGCCGGGCGGAACGCGCGTTCGGCGAGCGCGAGCATCACGATCGAGTCTTTGCCGCCGGAAAAGAGCAGCACCGGCCGCTCGAATTCCGCCGCCACCTCACGCATCATGTGGATCGATTCAGCCTCAAGCACGTCGAGCTGCGAGAGCTGGTAATCAGAGCGTGGCGCGGTCATTTAGCAAACCCCATCTGGTGTCGGGCGTATCCCATCTGGTAACTCCGCGTGTCGTAGCAGGTCAGGCGCGTGTCGGGCGCTTACTGGCTAGCTTGCTGAACGGCGCTGATCGCGCCGAGCAGCGTGCTGGCCAATGAGACCGGACAGATTAGGATATCCGGCATCCAGGGCTTCTCGGAGTTGTAGACCAGTTCCGACCCATCGATCCGCGAGGCGTGCAGTCCCGCTGCCCTGGCCACAGCTACCGGCGCCGCGTTGTCCCACTCATACTGGCCGCCCGCGTGAACGTACGCATCGACATCGCCGGTAATCACGGCGGCCGCCTTCGCGCCGGCCGAGCCCAGGGGAACCAGTTCGGCGTTGATGTGCTCAGCCAGCCTGGTGACGAACTCCGGCGGCCTGGACCGGCTGACGACCAGCCTGATCCGCGCTCCTTCAGCCAGTGCTGCTGGAGTTGGCGGCGGCTCGGCGGTAGAGAGCGTCTTGCCCTGAGCGGGCAGCGCCACGGCGCCAGCGGTCAGCTCGCCCCGCTCCCAGAGCGCGACGTGGACGGCCCAGTCGACCCTGGGCGGTTCGCCGAATTCCCTGGTGCCGTCGAGCGGGTCAATGATCCACACCCGCTCGGCCTTCAGCCGGACCAGGTCGTCAGCGGCCTCTTCGGAGAGCACCGTGTCGTCCGGCCGCATCCTGGTCAGCTCAGCGGCCAGGAAGTCCTGGGCGCCGAGATCCCCGGCCTTCCTGAGCTCGTCAACACCTGAACCTTGCTCGCGGATCTTGAGCAGCCGCTCGCCGGCGGCGGTCGCGATGTCACGGGCAAAGGCATCATCGGCTGGGAAAACCAAGGCTGTGCTCCAAGTTAGTTACTTGCCGCGGTCGCAGTCCGTGTTTGCGGCAGTCTGTCAGCGGTTCAGTATGCTCCTGAGCCGCGTACGACGGCGGCACATGTCTTCCAAAGGATCTGCAAGTCAAGCACTAGCGACCAGTTCTCTACATACCGCAGATCCAGGCGCACAGACTCATCCCAGGAAAGGTCTGACCGTCCGTTTACCTGCCACAGACCAGTCATGCCTGGCTTGACCACCAGCCTGCGCCGTACAAGGTCACCATACCTGGCCACCTCTTCCGGGAGTGCCGGTCTTGGCCCGACTAGTGACATATCCGCACCTAGCACATTAAGCAGCTGCGGAAGCTCATCGAGCGACCACCGGCGGAGCCATCGGCCGACCCTGGTCAGCCTGGGGTCGTCCTTGATCTTGAAGAGCACGCCGTCCTGCTGAGTCCGCTCGGCGAGCGCGGCCTTGAGCGCTTCGGCGTCCGGCACCATCGTGCGGAACTTGATCACGGAGAACTGGCGGCCATCCCGGCCGACCCGAGTCTGCCTGAACAGCGCCGGACCCCCGTCGTCCAGCTTGATCGCCAGCGCGAGCACGGCGAAGAGCGGCGCCAGCAGGACCAGCGCCAGCAGCGCGAGCGTCCGGTCGAAGATCCCCTTGAGTACCAGCCGCGCGCCGCTGAACTCGGGATGATCCATGTGCAGCAGCGGCAGGCCAGCGGTGGGCCTGATCGTCGTGCGCGGCCCGGCCACATCGAGCAACGCCGGCGCCACGCACAGGTCAGTGCCGGTCTTTTCCAGGTCCCAGGCAAGCTGCCGTAGCCGGGCGCCGGCCATTTCAGGGCAGGCGAGCACCGCGACCGTGTCGGCCTCGAACTTGCTGACCATCGCGGGCACCCCGTCCAGCCCCTCGGCGATCGGCGTCTCCCCGAGCAGCCCGGCCGGCACCGCGTCGGCCACGCACGCGGCCACCACCATCAGGCCGTGATAGGTCTCCCGGCGCAGCACGGCGACGATGTCGGCGACGACCAGCGCGTGCCCGACCACCACCACCCGGCGCATGCAGTGACCCTGGCTTCGCGCCCGATGCAGATGCCTACGCAACGCGAACCGAGCGAGCAGGTCAAACGCCGTCAGGCTCGGCAGCGCGATGACCACGTAGCCGCGGGCCAATTCCGCCTTGAACGCGTACGACAAGATCGCCACCGCCGCGATCAGGAACGCCCCGGCGTTGAGCACCCGGCGGAACTCATCGGTGCCGACGCCGATGAACCTGATGTCGTTGGCGCCCGACAGCGCTACCGTCGCGACCCAGACCAGCGGCAACGTCAGGCTGAGGGCCAGGTACTCGCCAGCCTGACCGTCGAACCTGATCTGGAAGGCCAGCAGGCCAGCAAGGAGGCCGCAGCCGATGTCAGCGAGGGCGGCAAGGCGCAGGTATCTGGTCGTCCACGATCCGGCCCCGAGCGTGGCCAGCCCCGCGAACAGGCTGTTCTTATCGGAAGCACTAGTGACGGCGTGTCCAGACACCAGCACCTCCCTCCCAGCCCGGGCCGCGGCGGCCCCATACCCCTTTCAAGTCAGCCGCTTGTCCAGCGTGCTCAGCGGCATAACCCAGCTAATCCAGCTGATCGATCCAGCCCTTCGAGCCGATCCGGCAAGCCGACCAAATAGAACTGATCACACTAAGCCGACGATCAGCCACACTAGGTATGACGCCGGACTGCATCGATTAGATCACGCCGAATCCGACCTGATCAGGAACTTACGACAGCTGGTGTAGCAAGCCCTGTGACACCCGCGCCAACCACGCCGAACGGCCGCCCCGGCCTACCAGTCGCCACCTCAACCCGCCAGCCCTGCCGCCCGCACCGGCCGGCCAGTCGCCACCTCAACCCGCCAGCCCCAAGCCAGCTGCCGCCCGCACCGGCCGGCCACCGGCCAGGTGCACCGGAGCCTCCCTGGTGCAGTTCCGTCCCGGGAAGCTGCTGCACCGTTGCCTCCCTGGTGCAGTCCTGGCTGCCCCGTTGCCTCCCTGGTGTAGTTGCTTCCTGGGAAGCAACTACACTGGGGAGGCTCCGGTGTAGTTACCGCAGGATCACCGGGGCGGCGGCCGACTCCGGCAATGCGGACGAACATTCGCTAATGGTCAGATGTCGGTACTCGGGCGTACTATTTCGGGTGAGGATCACTTACCGAGTAAAGCGGCAACGCCTGACCCGTCTCAGCCTGATCGCCCCAGCCGCGATGGCTCTGGTTATCACCATTCCCGCAACTGCCTCTCCTGCGACTGCCTCGGGCACTGCCTCGTGGCGAGTAGCCGTGAAAGTCAGCCCGGTACGCGGCGGGCGTCGCGCTCACCTACGGCCCCTGACCTCCCCCGGCTTGCGACCAACCCCGGGGACACCGGCCCGGCCACCGCCAGCGGCCCCTTGGCTGGCTGGCAATTGACTGGCCTCTGGGTGCTGAGCCAGAAGCCTTCGCAAATTTTTCTACATAAATAGTGTTATTGGGTAGTGTGGAATTCGTTTTGGGCGGTGGCTAGGCCGCGCTCTAGCAAGGCTTCTACTGCGTCGGCGGCGCGGTCGATTATGAGCGGGAGTTCCTTGCGCTCGGCTGAGGTGAAGTCGCGGAGCAGGAAGTCGGCTGGGTCCTGGCGGCCTGGCGGGCGGCCAACGCCGACCCTGACCCGGTAGTACTCGCGGGTGCCTAGGGAGCTGGTGATGGAGCGCAGGCCGTTGTGGCCGTTGTCGCCGCCGCCGAGTTTGAGCCTGACCGTGCCGAACGGCAGGTCGAGTTCGTCGTGCACGACCACCGTCCGGTCGGGCGGGATCTTGTAGAAATTGCTGACCGACGCGACCGGGCCGCCCGAGAGGTTCATGAACGAGGTCGGCTTGACGATCAGTACCGGGTGGCCGCTGGGGCCGGGGCCGCCGAGCCGGCCGGTCGCGGCTTGCACCCGCGACCGGTCGCGCTTGAATCCCGCGTTGATCCTGGAGACGAGCAGGTCGACGACGCCGAATCCGAGGTTGTGCCGGTTGCCGGCGTACTCCGGGCCAGGATTGCCCAGCCCGACAACGAGCCATCGGTCATCGGCCATTACCGCGTCCCGCCTATCTATGGCCGATGACCCGTCAGGCTTGCCTGCGAGCGAGGAACTGCCCAGCAGCCGGTCGACTCTGCTGATCCGGGGGGACGACCCCCCGCAACCCCCCGCGAGCCTGCCGAACCGCATCGCGGTCTTACTCCGCAGGTGACCCGGACTCGGCCTGCGCCTCGCCAGCCGGCACCGGCGCGGGCTCCGCGCCCGCCTCGGCCTCGGCCGGAACCTCGCCGAGATCGGCCTCGAGCTGGGCGGCGGTCGGCGCGGCGATGACGTGCAGCACGAGAATGTCCGGCTCCGTGGCCAGCGTGACGCCACGCGGCAGCTTCAGGTCGCTGGCGGTGATCTGAGTGCCGATCGCCATGCCCTCGACGTCGATCTCAAGGCCCGGCGGGATGTGCGTCGCCTCGGCCTCGACCGAGATCTGGACGAGCTGCTGGGCGAGCATGCCGTCGGGGGCGACCTCGCCGATGGCCGTGACCGGGATCTCGACCGTCACCTTCTCGCCGCTCCTGACCAGGATCAGGTCGACGTGCTGGATCGTGCCCTTGATCGGGTCCCGCTGCACGGCCTTGGGCAATGCCATCGCGGCGCCGTCGGCCAAGCCGTCCAGGCTGATCAGGACGTTCGCGGTGCGCAGGGCGAGCAGCACGTCGTGGCCGGGCAGGCTCAGGTGCCTCGGCTCGGTGCCGTGCCCGTAAAGCACCGCCGGCACCAGGCCAGCACGGCGATCGCGCCGTGCGGCACCCTTGCCGAGGTCGTTCCGCGTGGTCGCGGAGATGTGTACTTCGGGCACGACGTACTCCTGAATTCGATGGCCGAAACGGCTAGATAGCTCGGGGGCAGAGTCTAACGCACGATTCGCATTGCCGAACGTGGGTCAGCTCTGGCCGTCGAACAGGCTGGTGACCGAGCCCTGCGAGAACACCTCGGTGATGGCGCGGGCGATCAGCGGCGCAATCGACAGCACAGTTAGCTTATCGAATTGCTTCTCCGGCTGGATCGGCAGCGTGTTGGTGACGATGACCTCGCTGACCGCGGAGTTCTTCAGCAGGTCGACCGCATTCCCTGACAGCACGCCGTGGGTCGCGGTCACGATCACCTGGGCGGCGCCCTGGGCGAAGAGGATCTCGGCGGCGTTGGCGATCGTCGCGCCAGTGTCGATCATGTCGTCCACCAGGATGCAGGTGCGGCCCGCGACGTCGCCCACGACTTCGAGCACCTTGACCTGGTTGGCGACGTCTGGGTCCCGGCGTTTGTGGATAATCGCCAGCGGGCAGCCCAGCCGGTCCGTCCAGCGTTCGCAGACCCTGACCCGGCCGGCGTCCGGCGCCACGACCGTGACCTCGGCTAGGTCGAGTTTGCCCTCCAGATAGGAGGCCAGGATCGGCAGCGCGAACAGGTGGTCAACCGGGCCGTCGAAGAACCCCTGGATCTGCGCGGTGTGCAGGTCGACGGCCATCAGCCGGTCCGCACCCGCGGTCTGGAACAGGTCGGCCATCAGCCGGGCCGAGATAGGCTCGCGGCCCCGGCTCTTCTTGTCCTGGCGGGCGTAGCCGAAGAACGGCGTGACCACCGTGATCCGCTTGGCCGACGCCCGCTTGAGCGCGTCGACCATAATCAGCTGTTCCATGATCCACTGATTGATCGGCGAGGTGTGGCTCTGCAGCACGAACGCGTCGCACCCTCGAACCGATTCGAGGAACCGGACGAAGATCTCGCCGTTGGCGAAGTCGAACAAGGTAGTGGGGGTCGGCTGGATGCCGAGGTAATCGCCGATCTCCCGGCCGAGCTCAGGATAGGAACGGCCGCAGAAGAGCATCAGCCGCTTGTCGCTTGTCCCGGTGCTGCCAGTCACCAGACCCTACTTTCTCTGTACTGCCGGCACTACTTTTCTGCCCGCCCGACCCACCCGACCCGCCCGACCCACTCGGCCCGCCCTACCCGCTGCCCTGGTAGCGCCCGGTTTCCATCAGGCGGTTGACCATGGCGAGCTGGGCAAGGTCGTTCACGCCCTGTACCTCATCGGGGTCGGGGCACTCGACGGTCACCACCGGGTAGCCGTCGTCGGCGAGCACGCACACGGCGTCGGTGAGGTACTCCTCGCCCTGAGCGTTGTCTGAGCCGATCCGCTTGACCGCGTCGAACAGCAGGTCGCCGTCGAACGCGTACATCCCTGAGTTGATCTCGTTGATCGCGCGCTGGGACACCGTGGCGTCGGCCTGCTCGACGATCCCGGTGAACTTGCCGTTGCCGTCCCTGATGATCCGGCCGTAGCCGGTCGGGTCGGCGGGTCGGGTGGTGAGGATCGCCGCGGCGGCCGCCGAGGTGTTACGGGCCTCCACGAGTCCCGCCAGCGTGAGCCCGCGCAGCAGCGGGGTGTCGGCGTAGGTGACGACGATGGTGCCGCTCATCAGGCCGACCGTCTCGAGTGCGACCCGGACCGCGTGCCCGGTGCCGCCCTGGTGGTGCTGGACCACGATGATCACGCCGGGCGCCTGTTCCCTGGCGTGCTCGGCCACGGCCTCGCCCTGGTGGCCGACGACCACGATCAGGCGTTCTGGTTCCAGTTCTCCGGCGGCGTCTAGGCAGTGGCCGAGCATCGACTTGCCGCAGACTTGATTGAGCACCTTCGGAACCCCGGAGGACTTCATCCGGGTACCCTCGCCCGCCGCGAGCACGATAACGGCGGCCGGACGCGGTGCGCTCACTCGGCTTGTCTCCTAAGACATCGCTGACGGATCGATCGCGGAACTGGCCGTCGGCCAGCGGTCTTCCTACCCCCGACCTGAGCAGAATACCTCCCGACCTGCTCGCAAGGCCGGCCCGCGGTCATTCTGGTCAGTTCGCGACAAACTTGTCTTGCCGGGCGGGACCGGACCTGACGGCGCTGGATTTGCGACACTGAAGTGTGGCGCAGTGGGTGTTGCACTTCGATCTCGACCAGTTCATCGCGGCGGTCGAGGTGCTGCGGCGCCCTGAGTTGCGCGGCCGGCCGGTGGTGGTCGGCGGCGACGGCGACCCGACCAAGCGGGGCGTGGTCAGCACCGCCTCCTACGAAGCGCGGGCACACGGCGTGCACTCGGGGCTGGCGTTGCGCACCGCGGCCCGGCGCTGCCCGGAGGCGGTCTTCCTGCCGGTGGACAAGGCCGCCTACGAGGCCGCGTCCGCGATCGTGATGCAGTCGCTGCGCGAGTGCGACGCCGACGCCGTCGTCGAGGTGATGGGGTGGGACGAGGCGTTCCTGGCCGTGGAGACTTCCGATCCAGAGGAGTTCGCCCGCGACATCCGCCGGCGGGTCAAGGCCGCGACCGAGCTTGACTCCACGGTTGGCATCGGCCAGAACAAGCTGCAGGCGAAGATCGCCACCGGGTTCGGCAAGCCCGCCGGGGTGTTCAGGATCACCAGCGATACCTGGCTGCCGATCCTCGGTGACAAGCCGACTGACGCGCTGTGGGGCGTGGGTTCCAGGACCGCCAAACGGCTGGCTGAGCTGTCGATCATGACCGTCGCCGAGCTGGCGGCCGCCTCGCCGCGGGAACTGGCTCCGCACTTCGGGCCGACGATCGGGCCGTGGCTGGTGCAACTCGGGCGCGGCATCGACTTGTCGAAGGTCACCGACGAACCTTGGCTGGCCCGGTCGCGGAGCCGGGAGGTGACGTTCCAGAGCGATCTGACGGACTGGGCGCAGGTCGGCGAGGAGGTAGCCAAGATCGCCCGGGTCGTCAGCTCGGACGTGGCGGCCGAGGGGCGGCTGGCGGCCCGGATCGTGGTGAAGGTGCGGTTCGCGCCGTTCTTCACCAAGACTCATGGGCGGGCGCTGGCCGAGCCGACTCAGGATCCGGCCGCGATCGAGGCGGCGGCGCTGGCCGCGCTCGACGCCTTCACCCGGCGGGATCCGGTGCGGCTGCTTGGCGTCAGAGCCGAGTTCGTCGAGGGCGATTTATCGCCGGGAGACGTGCCAGGGCTGGCCGCAATGATTTCGGCGCTGCCGGACAAAAACGGGTGTGACGCTACTGGAACTAGATGAGCTAGGCAGGCAGCGACGAGATCGGTTCACGCTGCTCTACCGAACGCACTACGACGCGATCCTCGGTTACGCCGCCCGCCGGATCGATCCGGCTACGGCCCGTGACGTCGCAGCGGAGACCTTCCTCGTGGTCTGGCGCCGGCCGACTGCCGTGCCTCGCGATCCCGAAGCCGTACGGCTCTGGCTGTACGGGGTCGCGCGGCGGACGCTGGCCAACGCCGAACGGTCTCGGGGCCGGTCAGAACGTGTAGCCGCGAAGCTGCTCTCCACGAAGGACACCGTCGAGCTGGCACCCGATCTGGCGGATGGAGTGGTCGAGCGGGCTCGCATCCGCGAAGCGCTCGGCTCGCTCAGCGCCCTCGACCAGGAGACGCTGCGGCTGGTCGCCTGGGAGGGCCTCGACCTGGCGGGGGCGGCCCAGGTCATGGGTTGCTCGCGATCGCTGATGGCGGTGCGGCTGCACCGGGCTCGTGGCCGGATGGCCGGGGCACTTCGCATGACCGAGCACTCCGAAGGCGATCGGGCGACCGCCCAAGACGGACCGGCGCAGGCAGTGGAGGAGATCAGATGACGCGCGAGCAACGCGAGCAACGCGAGCAACGCGAGCAATCAGCCCGGATGGCGGCCCAGGCCGTGCTGGCCGGCGCTAACCCGGTGCCGTCCGACGCTGTCGCCGAGAGCTGGCGTGATCCAGCGGGGCGGGCCGCGTTCGAGGGCATCGTGCGCACGCCGCCGGACGAGAAGGCGGGCCGTATACGGAGCCGGCCCCGGTCCGGGCGACGGCGGAGGCGATTCGTGATCGGCACGGCCGTCGTCGCCGCGAGCGTCGCAGCCGGCCTGGTGATCAGCGGCCTGCCATCGCAGTTGTTTGGCTCGACCGGGACGAGCAACCAGCCGACGGTCACGGCTCCGATGCTGCACTACGTGCTGACGGGCGTCAGGCAGCCGGTTGCGGTCAGGCAGCTACCGCCGGCCCGCTCGGTGCTGCTCAAGCTGGCCCGCGCCGCCGAGCACCAGGCGCCGATATCGCAGCCGGCTAATGCCCGGATCAGCTACGTAGTGACCAACGAGTGGTACATGGGTACCGCCGTCGCTGGCGGCACCAGTAGTTCGGTCATCACCCCTGAGGTCGATCAGACCTGGACCGGCCCGCACGGCTCTTGGCGGGACCTGGCCCATTACGGCCGTCCGCTGGTCCTCGGGGTCGGCAGCAAGGAGACGCTGCAATCGCTCGAGGGGAGACAGCCGGCCAGCGATGACCACGGCGGGCCAAATGGCAGCAACACCGGGCCGCTCCCGGGGACCTTCTCGCTGAATCCGACGGTGCTCGAGCGCCAGTTGCTGAACGCGCCGCCGGACACGGGCGAGGATAACAACGCCTACCACCTCTTCGAGATCATCACGGACCTGCATCACCAGATCGTGCCGCCCCGACTGGATGCGACGATCTGGCGGGTGCTCGCGGCCAGGTCAGATGTGCGTTACCTGGGCCAGGTCATCGATCGAGCCGGGCGGACCGGCGATGCGTTCGCCTATACCGATCCGACTGGCCTGGAGCGGGCGGTGCTGATCATCAGTCCGTCCACCGGGCAACTGCTGGGCTGGGAAGACATCTACCTGCGTAACCCCGGAGGGCTGCATCTCACGTCGTATCCGGCGGTGGTGGGCTACGTCAGCTTCCTGACCGAGCACTGGACCAGCACGATGGGCGGCTCTCGCCGCTAGCGCTGGCCCGACAGCTTCTGGCCGGCGGTGACGCTTAGTCGCGGCCGGCCAGAAGTACGTGCGAGCCGAAGTACTAAGTGGCCCCGCACCGGCCGGGTCGGTATCTTGATGCGAGGAGCCGTCGGGTCGTGGTCCGAGGCGGCGATCCGGCGTTGGGTAATTGGCAGCCCGCCAGACTTTGACTCTGGTTGTCCTGGTTCGAGTCCAGGCGCCGGAACCATCCGCGTCTCCCGCGGTTTCGTTCCCTGTCTTCGTCTCGTTCCCTCTTCGATCCCCCATTGCCGCGGCGTTCACCTGCTGTTGGTTACGTGCAGTGAACACCACATGTGTAGGCGCGGATTTCTGTGGAAGATCCCTCTAGGGTGCACCGGAAAACCTACGGTACCGTAAGCTACGGTTACGTAAGCGTATTCGCGTCTTCCCATGACCTCGGTTATGCGATCGCCCTTCCGACCGGCCCGCCCCTTCGAGCCCACGAGGAATAGCAATGACCGCCACTACCGACATCGCCGGCACGCCAGGTCAGGTGGCCGAGCCGACGCCGGCCAGGCGCCAAGGACCGCTCCCCGAGACCGAACCTACAAACGGCAATCTGCACCGAGCCGCGGTCGCCATCTTCACCGGCGTGCCCATGCTCGCACTGCTCGCCGCGATACCCGTCGCCTGGATCTGGGGCTTGCTTGACTGGCAGACCGTGCTGGTCGGGATCGCCTTCTACCTGGTGTCCGGGCTCGGAATCGCGATGGGCTTCCACCGGTACTTCACGCACGGCTCGTTCAAGGCGAACCGGGCCTTCAAGATTGCCCTCGGCATAGCGGGCTCGCTCGCGATCGAGGGGCCGATCCTTGACTGGGTGTCCGATCACCGCCGGCACCACAAGTACAGCGACAAGGAAGGCGACCCGCACTCGCCCTGGCGCTTCGGCACCGACCTCAAGGCGCTCACCAAAGGCCTGGCCTGGGCGCACATGGGCTGGCTGTTCGACCGGAATGTCACCTCGCACCAGAAGTTCTCGCCTGACTGGCTCGCCGACCCCGATATCCGCAAGCTGAACCGCCTGTTCGGAGTGCTGGTCGGGGTCAGCCTGCTCGCCCCGACGCTGATTGTCGGCCTCTGGACCATGTCCTGGCAGGGCGCGGTGATCGCGTTCTTCTGGGCCGGGCTGGTCCGGGTGTCCTTCCTGCACCACGTCACCTGGTCGATCAACTCGATCTGTCACACGTTCGGCAAGCGCGAGTTCGAGGCCAGGGACAAGTCGAGGAACGTCGCCTGGCTGGCCGTGCTCTCCTTCGGCGAGTCCTGGCACAACCTGCACCACGCGGACCCGACGTGCGCCCGCCACGGCGTGTTCAAGGGACAGATCGACATCGCGGCCCGCGGCATCTGGCTGGCCGAGAAGTTCGGCTGGGTCCGGAACGTGCGCTGGCCCGACGAAACCCGGCTGACCGGCAAAAAGGTGGGCGAAATTCGCCAGCTCGGCGGTATGACCAAGCGGGACGCAGCGAATCCGATTGGCTGATCGCACGCCGATGATTGCATGATGGGGCGGTGACTAGCCATCCCCCGGCGTCAGGCCGTAAACGAATGACCGGCAAGGAGCGGCGAGAGCAGCTTCTCGACGTCGGTCGCCGCCTCTTCGCGGAACGCGGCCTGGACGGCACCTCGATCGAGGAAATTGCCGCCCAGGCCGGCGTTTCTAAACCGGTCGTCTACGAGCACTTCGGTGGCAAGGAAGGCTTGTACGCGGTGGTGGTCGACCGCGAGGTCGACCGGTTCCTGACGATGGCGACCGAGCTGCTGAGCGGCGAGGACACCATGGAGAAGTTCGAGCTCGCCGCCGTCGCGCTGCTGCACTACATCGAGGACAACAGCGACGGGTTCCGGATCCTGGTGCGCGATTCGAACCCGGCCTCGGGCTCAGGCACCTTCGCCAGCCTGATCAGCGACATCGCCGGCCAGGTGGAGTACATCCTGGCCGACGTGCTCAAGGACCGGGGTTATGACCCGAAGCTGGCCCCGGTCTACTCCCAGATGCTGGTCGGGATGGTCGCGTTCGCCGGCCAGTGGTGGCTCGACGTACGCAAGCCGAAGCTCGAGGAAATGGCCGCGCACCTGGTCAACCTGGCCTGGAACGGCCTGTCCGAGCTAGACAAGAAGCCTAAGATCTCGCCGGAGTCCACCCAGCTGCTGCGCGACCGGCCAAAGAAGTTCTGACTACTTGCGGGCAACCACGAAAACCCTCCGGAACCGGAATAGGGTGCCATAACTGGCGGGCGGGTACGCACTGAGCAGTTTAGGACCAAATTCAGCGAGAAATTCTGCGCGGGCTTCTTCGTCGAGCGCGGCTAGCACTGGCCGCAGCGCCGTGCCCTTGAACCATTCGAGCACCGGATTCTCGCCGGAAAGCAGCTGCATGTAGGTGGTTTCCCAGGCGTCGACCACGCAGCCTTCGTTGGCCAGCAACTCCAGGTACGAGCCAGGATCCCCGGTCTGCCGGCTGAACAGCACGTCACCGAGCCTGTCCCGCCACTTCGCCGAGCCGGCCTGCTCGTGCAGCAGGGTGTGCGCGACCTGGTCGTGGTTGGCCGGCACCTGAAACGCCAGCCAGCCGCCCTCGGCTAGGTAGCCGACCCACTTGATCAGCAGTTCCTCATGACCAGGCAGCCACTGCAGCAGGGCGTTGGACACGATCACGTCGACCGGAGCCGTCGGATGCCAGGCCCAGGCGTCGAGTTCAGAGAACCGCAGGCGGGCGGCCGGTGCCGATCCGGGGGCGCGACCCCCCGGAACCCCCCGCGACACGTCCGGCAGCCGCCGGGCCGCCGCGATCATCTCGGGCGAGTCGTCCACCCCGACCACCTCGGCCGCTGGCCAGCGCCGGGCTAGCTCCGCGGTCAGCTCGCCCGGGCCGCAGCCGATGTCGGCCACCGAACCAGGCTCGGCGGCACCGACCCGGTTCATCAGCTCATAGAACGGACGCGACCGCTGGTCGCTGAACCGGTTGTACTGCTTCGGGTCCCACATGGCATCCTTCTCAGTCGAAAGTATCTTGATATCGAGATTCTTTCCTAGTTCTACCGATGCGAACTCTCGATGTCAAGAGATACCCTGTGTGAGCAAACACCGGCAGTGCGATGAACTTGACCGGTTCTGAGCTGCGGAGATGAAGACGTGACGGTTTCTGATACCCGCGACGAGGTCGACGACCTGGTGGCCGGCTGGCACGCGGAACGACCTGATCTTGATCTGGCGCCGCTGCAGGTGCTCAGCCGGATCTCCCGGCTGGCCAGGCATCTTGACCTGGCCAGGCGCGGCGCCTTCGCGGCCCACGAACTCGAGGCCTGGGAGTTCGACGTGCTGTCCGCCCTGCGCCGGCAGGGTCCGCCGTACCAGCTCAGCCCCGGTGCGCTGCTGCGGGCCACGCTGGTCACGTCGGGCACGATGACGAACCGGATCGACCGGCTCACGAACCGGCGGCTGGTAGCCCGGTACCCCGACCCGATCGACAAACGCGGTGTGCTCGTCCAGCTCACCGACCAGGGCAAGACCGCCGCCGACGGCGCGCTGGCCGACCTGCTGGACCGCGAGCGAGATTTGCTGGTCCGGCTAGACGCTGGTCAGCGGGCCGAACTCGCGTCACTCTTGAGGGTGCTGCTCTGTCCGTTCGACAGTCAGGACCAGGCATGACCTCAGCGCGTTTAAGAGCGCCAGTGGCGGCGGCACTAGCCGCGCTGCTCGTGGCCGTCGGTTGCTCGCATCCTGTCGTCCATCTGGCGATAGCTGAACACCCTCAGGCCAAGGGCATCGCCGCGATCTGGGCCGCCCTCAACCCGCGCCTGCACACCGCGCCGTACTACCTGTCGCTCGGCGACTCGCTGGCCCAGGGCATCCAGCCAGGACCGACTGGCCGCAACGGCCCGACCGCCCAGGGTTATCCGGACCAGCTCAACGGCATGCTCCGCGGCGGGATCCCCGACCTCCGCCTGGTCAAGCTCGGCTGCTCAGGCGAGACCACGTACACGATGATCCACGGCGGACGCTGCCGCTACCTGGCCGGCAGCCAGTTGGCGCAGGCCACCAGGTTCCTGCACCAGCACCGCGGCAGCGTGGCGCTGGTCACGATCGACATCGGCGCGAACGATCCGAACTCGTGCGTGCTGCACCAGCCGATCTCCTCGATGTTCGGCTGCCTGTCGACGCGCATCAAGCAGACCGAACGCAACGCGCTGAAGATCCTGAGCAAGCTCAGGGCCGCCGCCGGACCTAAGGTTCTGATCGTCGGCATGACGTACTACGTGCCCGAACTGGGCCTGTGGCATAACGGCCAGACCGGCAAGGCGATCGCGATCCTCACCGAGGGTTTCGCCGCCGGCGTCAACGAGTTGCTGGTGATGCGCTATCACCGGTTCGGTGACCGGGTAGCGAATGTGTTCGGCGCGTTCAGGAGCATGGCCTTCAAGGCCAGCGGCACGGCCGGCAATCAGAGCCCGAACTCAACAATCCCGCCGAACGTAGCCACGATCTGCACCCTCACCTGGATGTGCGCCGCTAAGCCGCACGGCCCGAACGAGCATCCCAATACGGCCGGTTACCACGTAATCGCGCTGGCCTTCTGGCAGGCCATCAACAGCTAGTCCGGCTCGGCGTCAGCCGGATCACCGGTGTCGGCAGCAGCTAGTCCGGTTCGGCGTCAGCCGGATCGTCGGTGTCCGCAGCGCTGGCGGCCTGCGGGCCAGGGTTGGCTGGCTTCCTGCGCAGGCCAAGCCATTTAGCGCGGTGGAACCCGGCCGACAGGAAGCTGAACCGGAAGGCCGGATAGGCCATCGTGAGCACGGAAAGGCTGACGTCCGGTGCCGGCTGCTCGGCCGGGCCGGGGGTCTCATTGTTCTGAGTCAACGCGGTGTCCTTTGCCGGGGCGGGCTAGTGGCGCGGGGCGTGGACAGATAGCGAACAGTCAGCACGGCCGCGGCCACGATC
>DASYAT010000163.1:0-81530 GCA_036501205.1 Streptosporangiaceae bacterium
TGATGTCCGCCGATCTTCCGCCGACCGGAGCAGGTCATCTGCAGATCGCGCAGGAACTCGACTCGGCTGGTCGCAGGGACGAGTCTCTTGAGTGGGCCGAGCGCGGCCTGCGACTGCCAGGGCGTGACCGTTCGGCTGGGCCCGCGCTCTCGGACTACCTGGTCGAGCGCTACCTCGAACTCGGCCGGACTCCTGATGCCATGCAGATACGCAGGGACGATTTCGCATCGGCACCCGAACTGGCGGCGTTTGGCCGACTCCGTGCCACGGCCAAGGAGACGGACACCTGGCCTGGCACCCGGCAGTGGGCGTTTGACCGGCTCCGCGCGGACGCCGACGCGATGCGGAAGAGTCACCGGGGTGTGCGGTTCCGGCCGGGACCGGTGCTGATCGACGCGCTGATCGGTGAGGGCGACATCGACGCCGCCTGGGAGGCCGCCGCCGGGATCGCCACCGAGGCTCAGTGGCTCAGGCTAGCCGACCTGGTCGCGGAGACGAGGCCAGCGGACGCGCTCGCTGTCTATCAACGCCAGATCCAGGCGCTCAAGCAGGAGACCGGTGACAAGGCCTATGAGCGGCTGGCGAGACTGCTGCTCAGCGCGCGAGCCTGTCATCTTCGGCTCGGCACCGAGGCCGCGTTCGGTCTCTACCTGCGGGCGCTGCGCGCGGACCAGAAGAGGAAGCGCAGACTGATCAGCGTCCTAGACGGCCACGATCTGTAACTGGTACTGGGCAACGGATTCGTCAGCGGACGAGAAGGGCTAGGGCTTCCTGATCAGCAGGTCGGCGCGCAGAGGCGGGGCTTTGAGCGGGTCGCCTGCGTAGCCGCCGACCTCGCCGAACCGGCCCGCGTCCCAGTCGGAGACGGCCGCCTGAATCTCCTCGGGTGTCCTGGCCACAAAATTCCACCACATCAGCAGTCGCTCGCCCAGCGGAACCCCGCCTAGCAGCAGCATCGTGCTGCCGTTCGGTGCGGCCACGCCCACGACGTCGTGGCCGGCGGGCAGGAAGAGCAGCTGGCCCGGCCGCAGTTCGGTCCCGGCGACCTCGGCGGCGCCGTCGGCTACGAAGATCACGTGCTCGAAGTCCGGGTTCAAGGCGAGACGGGTCCGGACGTCCCGTCGCGCCGACAGTTCGGCGCCGACCAGGCGCGAGAAGGTGGTTGCCGGGGAGTGACTTCCGGCCAGGCCGCCCATGAAGACGGTGATCATGAGCCCGTCGTACTGGAGGAACGGCAGTTCGGCGTAGTGCTCGAACGCGGGATCAGCCAGCCGGAAGCCTTCCGGCAGCGCTACCCAGAGCTGGACGCCGTGGAGTTGCGGGTCGTGGTCGACGGGTGACTCCTCGGCATGCGCGATCCCGCGTCCGGCGGTCATCAGGTTGAGCTGGCCCGGCCTGATCATCTGTTCTGAGCCGAGGCTGTCGCGGTGCAGCACGTTGCCGGACAGCAGCCAGGTGACGGTCTGCAGTCCGATGTGCGGATGCGGCGGCACTGCCATGCCGGTCACGCCGTCGACCGACATCGGGCCGTAATGATCAACAAAACACCACGCCCCGACGCTTCGCCGCAAGCGCAGTGGCAGCAGTCGCCGGACGGTTATGTCGCCCACGCGGGCTAGCCGGGCATCGGTGAGTTCAAGCCCGTTAGCCGCCAGCGGCTGCCCCATTGCTTCAAGATCTTGGTCAAGAGTGCTCATCGGCGCTTGGCCTCCAGCCGCCATACCAGATGAATGTGCGTTTTCATCATGGATCCGAGGTATGAATCCGCACATTCATCCGGTTGCCAACCGCAATCCCGCGGATGTCTTGTGATGGTAGAGGTTCATGAGGTTATTGGGGCGGCAGTGACTCGCCGCTGACCGGCCCGCACGGTGACCGGTCCGCACGGTGACCGGTCCGCACGGTGACCGGTCCGCACGGTGACCGGTCCGCACGGTGACCGGCCCGGCAAAGGTCGTCAGCCGACCAGGGTTTTTACTGAGGAGGCTAGTTCGGCCAGGCCCTTTTTGGCGTCGGCGAAGAACATGGAGGTCTTCGGGTTGGTGTAAAGCTCGTTGTCGATGCCGGCGTAGCCGTGTCCCATCGAGCGCTTGATCACGATGATCGACTTCGCCGCGTCCACGTCCAGGATCGGCATCCCCGAGATCGCCGTGCCCGGCCTTCGCGCGGCCGGGTTGGTGACGTCGTTGGCGCCGATCACGAGCGCCACGTCCGTGCGGGCGAACTCCGGATTGATTTCTTCCATCTCCTTGAGCAACGGGTACGGCACGTTGGCCTCCGCCAGCAGCACGTTCATGTGTCCTGGCATCCGGCCCGCCACCGGGTGGATCGCGTAGCTGACCTCGACGCCGCGGGACTCGAGCAGGTCGGCCAGCGCGGCGACCTCGTGCTGAGCCTGGGCAGCGGCAAGACCGTAACCTGGGACGATGATCACCTTGGAGGCGTAGGCGAGCTGGATCGCCGCGTCGTCGGCCGCGATTGACTGCACCCCGGCACCAGCCGGGCCGCCGGCCACCGCCGCGGCCGCGTCACCTGAGCCGAAGCCGCCCAGCATGATGTTGGGAATCGAGCGGTTCATCGCGTCGGCCATCAGCTTGGTCAAGATTCCACCGGAGGCCCCGACCAGCGCGCCGGCGATGATCAGGCCGGTGTTGTTCACCACGAAGCCGGCCATCGCCACGGCGGTGCCGGTGAACGCGTTCAGCAGCGAGATGACCACCGGCATGTCGGCGCCGCCGATCGGCATCACCATCAGCACGCCGAACACCAGCGAGGCCGCGATCACCACGCTAAGCCCGATCAGGCTCGGCGAGGCGATCACATAGCCGCCCACCCCGAGAGCGGCGGCGACCAGGAGAAGGTTCACGATCCGAGCGCCAGGGAACGAGACCGGCGCCGACGTGATCACGCCCTGCAGCTTTCCGGCCGCGATGATCGACCCGGAGAACGTGACCGACCCGATGATCACGTCGAGCAGCGTGGTAACCGAGGTCGCGGCCCCGACGTGCGAGCCCAGCTCCATGTAGTCCCTGATCGCGACCAGCGCGGCCGCGCCGCCGCCGACCGCGTTGAAGACGCTGACCAACTGCGGCATGGCGGTCATCTTGACCGTGCGAGCCGAGTACAGGCCGGCGCCGCCGCCGACCAGTACGCCGGCCACGATCACGGCCCAGCCGGTCGCGGTGATCACGCCGAGGTGAATGACCCAAGCGCAGGTGGCCACTACCGCGGCGACCATTCCCGCCATCGAGACCTGGTTGCCGCGTCGCGCCGTCGCCGGGTTGTTCATCAGGTGCAGGCCGAGTATGAAGCAGGATGCGGCCGCGAGGTAGATCAGCTGGATGACGGTGTTGAAGGTGCCGGTCACTTGGTCACCTTGCCAGTCGCAACGCTGCCGTTCGCCGACGCCGCGCTGCCGTTCGGGCTAACCGCGACCGCGGCCGGAGCCGATCCCGGCACAGCCGCTGGCGCGGCCGGCCGTCGCTTGAACATCTTCAGCATCCGTTCCGTCACCACATAACCGCCCACGACGTTCATCGCCGCGAACGCGACCGCGACGAACGCCAGGATGTAGCCGACGACGTTGTGAGCGGTCGCCGCGATCACGATCCCGCCGGCCAGCACGATGCCGTGGATGGAGTTCGCCGCCGACATCAGGGGCGTGTGCAAGGTGGCCGGCACCTTGCTGATGACCTCGAACCCCACCCAGAGGCTCAAGACAAAGATGATGAAATCCGTAAGGAGCATTTGAAGCGGTTCCTCCAGGTCAGTCGCCGTTGGCTGCTGGCGGAGTCGGGCTGGGAGCGGGCTCGGGCGCGGCCTGGGCTGGACTAGCAGCGGGCTCGGCCTTGGTCAGCGCGGGATGGATCACCGCGCCACCTTGGGTGATCACGACGCCGGCTACCAGTTCGTCATCGAGATCCACGGTGAACGCACCGTCCTTGATCATGTACGCGAGCAGCGAACTGACGTTGCGCGCGTACATGGCCGAGGAGGCTGCCGCCATCGTGGACGGCAGGTTGTCGGCGCCGATGATCGTGACGCCATTGTCAGTGATGACGGTCTCTCCGGGCGCCGATCCCTCGACGTTCCCGCCGAGCGAACTCGCTCCCATGTCGATCAGCACCGACCCGGCCGTCATGGCCTTGAGCGCGGCGCTCGTCACCAGCAGCGGCGGCCGCCGGCCAGGCACCTGCGCCGTCGTGATCACGACATCGTGCCTGATGATGTGATCGGCCAGCTCGGCTTGCTGAGCCGCCCGTTCGGCATCGGTCAGCGCGCGGGCGTAACCGCCGGTGCCGCTGGCCTCGCCGACCGAGGTCAGCTCGATGAACGACGCGCCCAATGACTCGACCTCGGTCCGCGTCTCGGGCCGGACGTCGTAGGCGCTGACCACGGCACCGAGCCGCCGGGCGGTCCCGATCGCCTGAAGGCCGGCCACTCCGGTCCCGAGCACAAGAACCTTGGCGGGCCTGGCGGTTCCGGCCGCGGTGATCAGCAGCGGGAAGAACCGGCCGAACGCGGCCGCTGCCAGCACGGCCGCCTTGTAGCCCGCGATGTTGGCCTGCGAGCTCAGCGCGTCCATCGGCTGGGCCCGCGACAGCGTTCTAGGGATCAGGTCCAGGCTGACCGCGGTGACGCCGGCCTTCGCGAGGCGGTCGGCCAGTTCGGGATCGGTGCGCGGAGAGAGCAGGCCGAAGACGGCCTGACCTTCGCGCATCCGGCCGAGCTGGGTGGCGTCCGGGCGGCCGACCATCAAGATGGCGTCGGCTTCGGAGAGCTGATCAGGGCCGATCAGGGCTGCACCAGCGTCGGAATAGGCCTCATCAGGAAAGAACGCAGAAGCCCCCGCACCCCTTTCTACCTGAATTTCATGTCCGGCAGACCGCAGCTTGGCGACCGCCTCAGGTACGAGCGCGACCCGGCGCTCCGCGGGCGCGGTCTCTTTGACCACGGCAACCTTCATCGAGGGCGACCTCACTCCAGCCAGGCACAGTTTTCCCAACTATGGACCATACCGCCTGCGAGCGACACGTTCGCTGACGGCTGCCCGTACATCTGGAAACACAGCCGGTGATCGCAGCTCAGCCGCTCGTGGGCGACGGCCCCCCGAGCCTCCCGAGCCCCCCGAGCCACCTTGAGTTCGCGCCTGGCCGGCAACTTTGGCACTCTGGAACAGATGATGAGCGAGTCAGAGCCGGAGAGTCCGGCCGCGTCCGCCCCCGGCGATCCGCTCGCCGCGAAGCTGCTGGCGGTCCAGCGGGCACTGGCCGCGCTCGGCACCGAATCCGAGGGCGCCGACCCCGAAGCGCGGGTCCGGTTGAATAACCGATTCATGGCGATTTGCACCGCCCTGAAGATGCCCGGTGCGAGCAGAATTCGCTGCATTCGTCGCCTCAACGAACTCCTGGCCGAAGCCGAGCAAGTGCGGGCCGGTAACAGCACTTCGCGCCATAAAGATGTTTGAATAAATCGACTGCGGGTAGACGAGGCGCGGTAAAGAGGTTGGTGCGGCGAAGGTATCACCGGGGAGTGAGCGAAGGCATGGTCACGCGGATTTGAATTCGCATGACGACTGGTCCACTTTTAATACTGAATGGCACCTACTTTCAGTAACGACACGCCTCGTTTATTGCTCAGATCATTGTGTGCCGCCGTTGCATCGCCTAATTTCAGGCAGGTCAGAGGTCGTGGAGCCCGGCCCGAAAGGACGTCCGGTCCGCGGCATTCCCGATGGGGGACCCGCAGGAGTGAGGAAATGAACAAGCGTGACCTGATCGATGCGATTTCAGGCCGGTTGGGGGACAAGAAAACCGCAACCGAGGCTGTCAACGCAGTTCTCGACACAATCCAGCACGCCGTCGCTAAGGGCGACAAGGTGGCAATTACCGGGTTCGGGGTATTCGAGAAGACCGACCGTCCGGCTCGCACCGCGAGAAACCCGGCCACCGGCGCGTCAATCAAGGTTCCCAAGTCCTCGGTGCCAAAGTTCCGGGCCGGCGCCGACTTCAAGGCCCTTGTAAATGGCGACAAGAAGAAAGTTGCCGCGGGCAGGAAGTAGCGCCCGCCAGCGGGTTGACGGCGGGCGGCTGCCTTAGCCGCCCGCCCAGGCCCGCCTCTCGCCCGCCCAGGCCCGCCCCTCGCCCGGGCCGCTCAGGCCCGCTCAGGCCCGCCCCGTCGGCTAGCGCAACCCCGGCCGGCGGGCCAGCGCTGTCGCCAGCAGCCGGTCGATTACCTGCGGGAACGCCAGCCCGGTCGCCTCCCACATCTTCTGGAAGTACGACGTCGGGGACATGCCAGGGAACGTGTTGATCTCGTTGATCAGGATCTGCCCGTCCGGCAGATAGAAGAAGTCGACCCGGGCCAGCCCCTCGGCCGATACCGCATCGAACGCCACCGCCGCCATCTCCCTGATCCGCTGCAGGTCAGCGCTCGGGATCGGCGCGGGGATCAGCATCCCGCTGCTCCCGCTCAGGTACTTCGACTCGAAGTCGTAGAACTCTTCTGCGCCCTCTAGCCGCAGCTCGCCAGGCAGGCTGGTGTCCGGCGGCGCCCCGTCCAGGCCCTGCAGTACGGCGACCTCGACTTCCCTGGCGGTCAGCCCTGCCTCGACGATCACCTTCGGGTCGTATTGCCTGGCCAGCGCGATCGCCTCGGCCAGCTGACCGGGATCGCTCGCCTTGGACGTGCCCAGGCTCGAACCGCCCCTGGCCGGCTTGACGAACAGCGGCCAGCCGAGCTCGGCGAGCTCTGCCGCGACCCGCGCCTGGCGCGCGGTCGGCTCCGGCGCCGGGGGCCAGTCCCGCTCCCGCACGATCACGTGCCGGCCGACCGATAGCCCTCTCGCCGCGAAGATCAGCTTCATGTACTCCTTGTCCATGCTGACCGCGCTCGCCAGCACGCCCGCCCCGACGTACGGCACCCCGGCCAGCTCAAGCAAGCCCTGCAACGTGCCGTCCTCGCCATACGGCCCGTGCAGCACCGGGATTACCACGTCGACGTCGCCGAGCGCGTGCGGAATGTGCCCGGGCGCGCTGGAGACGACCTCAGAGTCGCCCTGATAGGACCACGGCACCACGTGCGCGTCTGGCTTGGCTATGGCGTTAACGCTGGGCAACTCGCCCGCGGTGATCGCCAGCCGCGCGGGCTCGTCGGGAACCTCGAGCCAGCTGCCCTCGGTCGTGATCCCGATCGGGATGACGTCGTACTTAGACCGGTCGATCGCGCTCAGCACGTTGCCGGCGCCGAGGCATGAGATCGCGTGTTCAGGCCCTTTGCCACCGAAGACGACAGCGACCTTGAGCTTGCGTTCGGTATTCACCGAGCCTCCTGGAGTATTTGCGACACAGCGATGCGCGATCCCGTGCTGTTCATACCCATAAATTACGGATATTAGGTAGAAAAATTTGCGGGGGTCGTTTCGTTTGTCGCCAGAGGCCGGTTACCTGCGCCCCAGCGAGTCAAGAGCGGTCATAGCGTCGGCCAGCAGATCCTCACCGTCCTCAAGTCCCACCGAGAACCGCACGGCACCCTGGTCAATCCCCGCCTGCGCGAGCGCCACCGGATCGAACAGCCGGTGCGTCGTCGAGGCCATGTGACTGACCTTGGTGTGCGTTCCCGCTGGTGAGGCAGTCATCTGGGCCAGTTGCAGCCGCTGCGCGAACGCGGCTCCGGCTTCGGAGCCACCGTAGGGCACCACGGTGACGGTCGCGCCGAATCTGGTCCCCTCCGGTCCGGCGTCGAACTGCCTGCGGGCCAGCTCATGCCCGAAATGCGCGGTCAGCCCCGGGTAGCAGACGCTGCCCACCGCCGGATGCATCGCCAGTCCAGCGGCCAGCACCTGCGCGGTCGCGCACTGCCGCCGGACTCGCAGCGGCAACGTCTCGAGGCCGCGCCGCAGCATGTAGGCATCGTCGGGCGCGAGCGACCCGCCGGTGTCGATCCTGATCCGGCCCAACGGCCTGATCAGCTCGGCCCGGCCGGTCACGACGCCGCCGCTCACGTCGGAATGGCCGCCGAAGTACTTGGAGGCCGAGTGCAGGACGAGGTCGGCGCCGTGTTCGAGCGGCCGGCAGATCACCGGTGGCGCCAGCGTTGAGTCGACTACGAGCAACGCTCCGGCCTGATGCGCGAGCCTGGCTAGATTGCCCAGGTCAGAGACGGCCACTGACGAGTTAGCCAGCGTCTCGGCGTACAGAACGGCGGTGCTGCCCGGACGCAGCGTCGCGTGCACAGCCCTGAGGTCGGTCATGTCGACGAAGTCCGTCTGCACGCCGAAGTTCGCCGCGACGTTGCGCAGGAAGCCGTAGGTGCCGCCGTACACCCCGGCCGGCGCCACGACATGCGCTCCGGCTTTGGTGAACGCCCAGAAGATCGTCGAGATCGCGGCCATGCCGGAGGCGAATGCCTGGCAGCCCGCCGGATAGCTGAGGTTGAGCCCCTCCATGGCCGCGATCGCGCTGCACAGCGCCGCCACGGTCGGATTGTCGCTGCCGGGCTGGCCGGTGCCGTTGGCGCTGATGCCGTCCGGGGCGTAGTCCAGGGCCGAACTGCTGGCCGAGGCCGGTGACCGGTAGATCGGGATGGCATAAGGAAGCGGGGCTGAGGCTGCGGCTGGCGCTGGCGGCGGGAGGTGCACCGACCTGGTGTTCTCTCCGGGCCGCCGTTTCTCGGTGGGGGCGATCTCGCCCGACCGCGGCGGCTCGATCGCGAGCACACGGCTGGTTGACTGCCCAGCCTGGGCTGACTGAGCCTGAGCAGACTGAGCCTGAGCGGACTGGGCCTGGGCGGACTGGGCCTGGGCTTGGGCCTGGGTCGCCTGCGGGGAGTTGACCGGCATCGTCCGGCCGGCGTCCCAGGAACCGGGCTGCACGGGCGGCATCATCGGCGGATAGGGCTGACCCGGATACTGCGGGTTCTGGTACTGCGCGGTCTGCGGGCTCGAAGCGGATTGTCCGGCGCTGGGTGCGAGGTTGGCCGGCGGAGCGGCGGCTGGCGTCGCGGCGCCCTGGCCGGCGTTCGCCGGGGCCCGTCCGTAGGGGCTTGATAGCTGTGACGAAGCCGACTGAGTCGCTGCGGCCGTCGCTGCCGCAGCTGCCGAGCTGGCAACCGGCGGCAAGCTCGGTGCCAGCAGCGGGTTGGCGACCGGCAGCGGGTCGGTCGACCCGCCAGGGTCAGCCGCCCCCGGGGTACTGCCCGCATACGGCGAGCCCGCCGACCCGAACCACGACTCCGACAGCCTCGGGTCAGTTCCGGCCCCCAGGCTCGCGCTGCGCCCCGGGTCAAGAGCGAGTCTCGGATCCGTCGCCGTCCCCGGTCCTTGGGCCGCTCCAGAGCTGGCAGAGATCCTGGGGTCAGGCGTCGCCCAGGGGCCAGATCTGGACCGGGCGGCTCCGGTCGCGAGCCTCGGGTCGGCCGAGAGCCTCGGGTCGGCAGTGAGTCTCGGGTCGGGAGTGAGCCTCGGGTCGGGAGTGAGTCTCGGGTCGGCAGTGAGCCTCGGGTCGGCAGTGAGTCTCGGGTCGGCCGAGAGCCTCGGGTCGGAGGCTAGTCTCGGGTCGGCCGCGAGTCTCGGGTCGGCCGCGAGCCTTGGATCAGGCGCCGGGGTGGTCGGCACCGGGCCGGCCAGCCGAGGGTCGTTGTAGCCGCCGTCGCCGCGGCCAGGACCGGCTGGCGGCGGGATCGCGTACCTGGGGTCAGAACGCCGCTGGCTCGCAACTGGAGCGTCCATAGGCCAGTGCTCTGGCCGCCCGCCCTGAGCCGTAGGCATCCACCCGCCCGGCGGCGTCTCGCCGTTAGGTGCCCCCGCGTCCTGCCTGGCGCCCCCTGGCCCTGGCCCCGCGCCCGGCTGTGCGCCCGGCTGGCCGCCAGGAACGGACCAGCTACCGGACGGCCAGTCCGACGAAGGCCAGTCACTCGCGGGCCAGTCCGCTGACTGCCAGTCCGCCAGCGGCTGGCTGATCGGCGGCGGCCCGCTCGGTGGCCAGCCAGCAGGTGGTTGCCCGACCGGCGACGGCCCGGCCTGAGGCTGGCCACCCTGGGGCTGGCCACCCTGAGTCTGGCCAGGGGCCGGCAGCGCTGCAGCCGACCTGCGCGGATCACCGCGCTGGGTCGCGACATACGCCTGACTGCCGGTGTCATACGACCGCCGGCCGTTCCCGTTTCGCCAGCCACCGGTGTCATAAGGCTCCCGGCCAGGCGACCGCCAGCCGCCGGTGTCGTAAGCCGGCTGACTCCCGGTATCAAGCGACCGGCCTCCGCGCCCGTACGGCTGGCTCCCGGAGTCGTACGGCTCGCTCGCGGAGTCGTACGGCTGACCACCCCGGACATAGGGCTGGCTGCCGGTGTCGTAGGCCCCGTTCCCATTCTGGTACTGGCCGTTATAGCGAGGATCCCCAGGCGGGGGCCCGGCCGGACGACGGCCGTCGGACTGGCTCGGCCCCCTGGCCGCCGATCGGGCGCTGCTGTAGCCGTAGTCGCCGTCGACGGGCCTGCCCGACCCGGCCGGTGTCTGGCCCGGCCGCCTGGCCCGGCTTGAGGATGCCCCGGCCTGATCCCTGGCTCGACGCGCGTCGCCGGATTCCCGGGGATCCTGGGTGGGCCTTGGCCATTTGTCAGACGCCATAACGCTCAGGTTTCGCTGTTCGGCTGGCCAGCATCAGCGCGGCCTGGCCGACGTCGAGGCCTTCATAGACCACCGCGGCGACCACTTCGGTGATCGGCATCTCCACCGAATGGGCTGTGGCCAGCTCAAGCACGGATTTGGACGACTTCACACCTTCAGCCACCTGGGTAGTGTTCGCCATAATCTCGGCCATCGGAATTCCGCGCCCGAGCTTCTCGCCAAACGTCCGGTTTCTTGATAGCGGCGAAGAACACGTCGCGACTAGGTCGCCCATCCCGGCCAGCCCAGCGAAAGTGTGCTGATCGGCACCGAGCGCCGCGCCCAGCCGGGCGATCTCGGCCAGGCCGCGCGTAATCAGCATCGCCATGGTGTTGTCGCCGAGGCCCATTCCGACCGCGATCCCGACCGCGATCGCGATGACGTTCTTGACCGCGCCGCCTAGCTCGCAGCCGATCACGTCCGGGTTCGTGTACGGGCGGAAGTAGCTCGTATGGCAGGCCTTCTGCAAGTTCTCCGCGGTCTGCTGGTCGCCGCAGGCCACGACTGCCGCCGCGTACTGGCGCTGCGCGATCTCGTGGGCCAGGTTCGGCCCGGTGATAACCGCGATCTGGTCCGTCGGCCAGCCCGCGACCTCGGCGATGACCTCGGTCATCCGCTTGCCGGTATCGAGCTCGATCCCCTTCATGAGGCTGACCAGCAGCGCGCCGGGCGGGATCAGCGGGGCCCAGTTCTGCAGGTTCTGCCTGAGCGTCTGTGACGGCACGACGAACACGACGACGTCGGCGCCGGCTAGCGCGTCGGCCGGGTCAGCCGTGGCCCGCAGCGACGACGGCAGCGTGAACCCGGGCAGGTAGTCCTCGTTACACCGGCTGGAGTTGATCGTGTCGGCGACCTCCTGCCGGCGACACCACAGGGCGGTCGGCGTTCCAGCGTCGCAAAGCACCTGGGCGAAGGTCGTTCCCCAGTTGCCGGCGCCAATTACCGCCGCAGTCACGACTCGCGGACCTCGGCAGCCTGATCATCGTCAGTCTCATCAGGCTTGGCCCGGTCTGCCTCGGCTCCGTCCGTGTTCGCGTCGGCCAGTTTGCGCAGCTCGGTCCTGGTCTTGCGGCGTTCGACCGCCGGGTGATACGGCTTCTCCGGCGGGTCCTCGCCGCGCAGCTTGCCGAGCAGCGCTGTCACATCGGTCATGATCTTGTCGGTGGCGGCCCGCATGATCTTGGACTCGATCGGCTGACCCTCGAACTCAGAAAGGTCGACCGGGGGACCAGCGAGAATCCTGACCGTATGGCGCGGGATCACGTGCGGCTTGAAGGTGCCGTACGGCAGCACCTCCTGCGCGCCCCAGTGCGCGACCGGGATCACCGGAGCACCCGTCGCCAGCGCGAGCCGTCCGACACCGGTCTTCGACACCATCGGCCAGAGTTCCGGATCGCGGGTAACCGTGGCCTCGGGGTAAAACAGCACGCACGCCCCGTCCTTGACCCCGCGCTCGGCGTCCCGTAGCACGAGCGCGGCATCAGCTTGACCACGGTATACAGGTAGCTGACCGAGCTTGACCAGGATCGGGCCGAGTACCTTGATGTCGAACAGGCTCGACTTCGCGAGAAATGTCGGGTACCGGCCAGCCTGGTCGCAGAATAGCGATACCGCGAGAACGTCCGCATAGGAGAGGTGATTGGCGGCGACGATCACGCCACCGGACTTGGGAATGTGCTCTTGACCTTGCCAGTCGTGCTTCATGAGGGCTCGGATGGTCGGCCGGAGGATGAATTGTGACACCCCCCGCCAGGCATTGGAGTAGCTACCGTCCGCGCGTCTGCTCATCTATGCACTCTCCCGCACCCCATGGTGCCAGTCTTCCCGCAACTAGGTCCCCAAGTCGAGGCAAGATCGGATGCTATGGCTCTTGATACCCCGCTGACCTGGTCAGTGGTGATTCCCGTCAAGGTACTCGCCCTCGCGAAATCGCGACTTGCCGGTCTCGAAAATGCCGACCGGCGCGAGCTAGCGCTCGCAATGGCAGTCGATACGGTCGCCGCTGCCGTCGCCTGTCCGCTGGTCGGAGCCGTGGTCGTAGTGACCGATGATCAGGCCGTGACCAGCGAGGTTGCCGCTCTGGGCGCCGAAGCCATCGCGGACAGCCCTGCCGCCGGCCTCAACCGCGCGCTCACGGCCGGGGCCGAACACGCCTCCGCCCGCTGGCCCGGCTACGGCCTGGCCGCGCTGCTGGCTGATCTCCCGGCGCTGTCGGCGGCCGAGCTGACCGCCGCACTGACCGCCGCCTCGGCGCTCACGCAGGCGTATATGGCCGACGCCGCCGGCTCGGGCACGACCCTGTACACGGCCAGGCCCGAGACCGCCTTTTCCCCTCGGTTCGGCCCCGGCTCGCGTGCCAGGCACCGGCAGGCCGGCGCCACCGAACTGGACGCGCCCACGGACTCAGGGCTGCGCCAGGACGTGGACACATTCGCCGATCTGTGCAGCGCGGCCGCGATCGGCCTAGGCCGCCGCTCAGCGTCCCTGGCGACAGCAATCACCGCGTCGAGGTGCTAGCCCGCTATTCCCGGGGCGTGATCAGCCGCACGGACGTCGGGGATCCTGGCCCGCCGCCAGGAGCCGACGCATATTCGGGAACGCCCACGCAAGTGAGCAGCAGACCGTCCAGCGGCTCGCCCAGCAGCTCGGGAAGCAAGCTGTCGGCGAACGTCATGCCGGATGCACTGGCGCCGAGTGCGTAGGCGAGCAGGTGCAGCCTGCCCGCGACGAGGCCTGCCCCAAGTTGTGCTTCGCGATACTCCCGGTCACCGGCATCGCCCAGGTCGGCCGCCGCGATCACGACGAACGCGGCGTCGCGACCGAGGCCCTGGTCCAGGCACAGGTGATACAGCTCGTCACGCAGCTCGCCCGCGCGAACCGGCGTCTCGGTGTCTGGCCAGCGGTACAGACCAGGCGCGAGCCCGTCGACGTTGTGGACCGCGATCCAGTGCGGCACCGCGATGCCGCGCAGAGCGGCGCCCATGCAGGTGCGCAGCAGGCCGATCGGCAGCGCGCGGGAGGCATCCATCAGGCGCTGCGACCCGCGGGCAAGCGCGACAGCCTCGACTGGCAGCTCTGTCCGCACCAGAACGTCGGCCGGCCCGCCGGCATCCCAAGCCGGCCCGAGCGCGTCCTGGTCACCTGCCCGCTGGGCGGAGGTGACGAGCCCGAACTCGACCGGCGCGCTGTCTACCTCGCCGGCGGTCGCCGGGCCGGCTGCGGAGATCGCAGGCGTGCCCTCGCCGATGCAGACAACGGCCACCGGCCACTCGTTGACGCCGTCCGCGCCGACCAGATCGGCCACGGCCTGGTCAGGAAATCGACTGCGCAGGTGCGCCCTGACGCCCGCTGACTCGGCTGCCGCCAGCAACTGCGAGAGCATCGTGCCGGCGTCCCAGTAGATGTGCCGGTACCCGCGCTCGCGGTAGCGCCAGCCGGTCCGCCAGGGCACGCCGGTGACGACCAGCACCGGCGCGTCACCTGCCGACGGCGGACCGATAAGGACGAGGCAATGGTCCTGCGGGTGGTACCAGTACACGCCCGCCGGCAGTGTTTGCCTATGTGGCGAGCTGGCCTGGGGCACAGCGACGTACACCTCGAGCGGGAACCGGCCGCCCGCCGACCCGGCGGCCCGGAACGGGTGCTCGCCATAGGCGCGCGGAGAGACCCGCACCACCCCAGCGGACAGGTGCAGCATCCGGGACAGCTGCGCCAGGCTCAGCTCGGTGGCCGCAACCCCCGCCGTGCCGGCGAGCACGTCCACGGCTGACGCCGCAGTGGCCGGCAGCTCGGTCGGCAGCTCCAGGCGCGGGAGTGACTCCGGGTACCTCTTGTAGAACCAGGGCAGCCGGTCAACGTCATTGACCACGAGGTCGCGCACCACTCGGGGATCGTCAACTGGCGGTTCCCAGACGGTTGATTCCTCGTACGGACCCATCGAGGTAAGCCGGTGCAGCGTCCGCGTCGCCTTTTCCACCAGGGCAGTATCAGCCTGTCGGCACGAGTTCGTCGAGTATGTCCGCGACACCAGTCAGATCATGCAGTTCCCGGGTTGGCGGGGGCTCGGCTTGTTGGAAGCGCCGATTGATCCAGATCGAGCGGATCCCGAGTTCGCGGGCGGGAACGATGTCGTGGAAGTGGCTCTGAGCGACGTGGACGTGATGGGACATCTCGGCGCCCGTTGACTCGTAGAACGCGCGCCAGTGGCCGTGGGCGGGCTTGTACGAGCCGATCTCGGAAGCCACGATGGCCCGCTCGAACGGTACGTCTATGACCCGCATTGAAGCCTCGATCAGGTCACGGTCGGTGTTCGAGAGTATGACGAGTCTCCAGCCACGCTCGTGGGCCTGTGCCAGCGCCTGCCGTACCTCGCCGAACACCGGCCAGCCGGGGAGGGATCGGGCAAGGGCGTCCTTGTCATCCGGGTGCAGGGTCGTCCCGGTCTCGGACGCAAGCTCGGCTAGGACCGCCGCCATCACGTCGCGGTAACTCCACCGGGGGTGCTCGCGCTGGACGCGTGGCTCAATCTCGTGGTAGCGCGACAGCAGGTCGTCAGGGGTCGGCTCATCGAACACGCGGCTCAGCTCGGCGCCGACGCCACCGTTCCAGTCGACGAGCGTGCCGTAGCAGTCGAAGGTTGCCCATCGTGAGGTCACTCGCCCAGCTTATGAACACTGGGCATACGAATAAATGAGCTTCTGATGACCACCTCGGCGTCGGCCCAGGTCGGTGTGTGGATCCCGTAGCTGGGCACGCCGCCGTACTGCGGGCCGAAGAAGTACTGATGAGCGACAGTCCCGCGAATCGCCGCGTGCACTTCAGGGTGGTCGTCGACGAAATGGGTCAGGCCGAGTTCTTCGCAGTGCAACCGCTTGTCCGGCCTGGCCCGGCAAAATCGCACCTGCGCCGACCGGAGTGACGTTCGCCGGTAGAAGTCATGGCCGTCGAGCCAGCGCAAAGTGCGGGCCTGGGTCACGGGCCCGCACTTGGAAACCAGCCAGACCTGTCCAGCGAAGAGATCGACCAGCCGGGCGATCGACGGGACAGCTCCTTCCATTTCCGGCGTGGCGAGCATCGTCGCTTCGTCACCCTGGAAGAACGCCGTGTCGCCGCCTTCGGGGTGAGCCGAGCCGTCGATGATGACCCGGCCGATATCGATGCCGAGCCTGGGTTCGCGCATACCAGGGTCGCAGGTCATGCGCTAAGCATCGCCCGAGCTGCGGCGCCGTCGGATTGTCAGCCGCCTTCCGTGGCCCGAAGGCGGGAGCTGGCCCGCAAACGGGTACTAGATATGTACGATCGGGCAGGTCAGTGTCCTGGTGATGCCCGGCACACCCTGAATCTGCGCTACGACCAGACGGCCAAGGTCATCCACGTTCTCCGCCTCGGCACGAACGATCACGTCGTAGGGGCCAGTGACGTCGTCAGCCTGAGTCACGCCGGTGATCAGCCCGATGGCGGTCGCCACATCGGCTGCCTTCCCGACCTCAGTCTGGACGAGGATATAAGCCTGGACCATAAAGGCCTCCTGGTCTGAAGTGTGCTCGACAACTTATCGCAGGCACCAATACCCCGGCGAGAGCCCGTCCACCGTGATCCCATCGCAACCAGGCGGCGCCCCGGCCCTGATGCACACTGGTGCGGCTGGTGTTGCCTACGGGTCCAAAGTGCGATGTGTTGCTGAGCCACTCAAGGATGCAAGCGGATGAATATGCTCATACATCCCCCGGATTCAGGGTGAATACGCATATTCATCCGGACGCACGGGATGATCTTGACGCCCGGATTGGGGCTGACGGGACTTTTGGGAATCATGTGATTCAGCGGGGGTGCGTGCGGCGCGTGGAGCGGTGGTCGGGCGTGTGAACGCGGCAGCGGTATTGCTATAGCTGTAGCAATGCCGCAATCACCAGCCGGTGTCACCGGTGCGAGTGACAGGAGTGACTGGAGTGACTGCAGAGCATTTGTGATCGAGCGAGCATCGGGAGGCGTCATCACCATCGGGGAACTCGGCGAGTTCGGCCTGATCGCCGCGATGACGGATCGCATGGCAACCGTCTCGGCGCAGCCGGCCGGTGCGACCCGGACGGCAGGTGCGTCTATACCGGGTGATGCGCCAGGGCCGGACATTGCGGCATGGCCCGGTAGTGCGGTCGGCTCGGCCGGGGCGGCAGGGTCGGATGCGGCAGGGTCGGATAGCGTGACAGGGTCTGATGACGCGGCGCGCTCTGGCGGGGGCGGGGTGGTTCTCGGGCCCGGGGATGACGCGGCCGTGATCGCGGCGCCGGACCGGCGGGTGGTGGCGACTGCCGACATGCTCCTCGAAGGTCGGCATTTCCGGCGAGATTGGTCTTCGGCCCTCGACATCGGTCACAAGGCGGCCGCGCGGAATCTGGCCGACGTGGCCGCGATGGGCGCCTCGCCGACTGCGCTGCTGGTCTGCTTCGCCGGGCCGCCGACGCTGGAGGTCGGTTGGGTGCTCGATCTCGCGGCCGGGATCGCCGCTGAGTGCGCCGGTGTCGGTGCGCAGGTGGCCGGTGGCGACACCAGCAGCGCCGGATCGGTGTTGCTCGCGATCACCGCGCTCGGAGACTTGGCCGGTCGCGCCCCCATCACCAGGAGCGGCGCCCGCCCCGGCGACGCAGTGGCGATCGCCGGCACGCTTGGTGCCGCTGCTGCCGGGCTTGAGTTGCTCAAGGCCGGGGTCGGGCCGGGGAGCAGCGGTGCTGGGGAGGCAGCCCCGATGGAGGGGGAGGTCGGGGTGGTGCCCGATGAACCGCTGGCTCGGCTGGTGCGTGCGCATCGGCGGCCCTCGCCACCCTATGGGGCTGGGCCAGAGGCGGCGCGATTGGGTGCCACCTCGATGATCGATGTGAGCGACGGACTGGTCGCGGACCTTGGGCATGTAGCGGAGGCGAGCGGGGTCCGGATTGAGCTGGAATCGGCGCGGCTGGGGGCCGAGTCCGTCGCTGCGGTGGCTGCGCTCCGCCAGGCTGCGGCCTATCTCGCCGGCGGCCAAGATGAGCCGGCGTGGCTGCGCTGGGTTCTGACCGGCGGCGATGATCACGCCCTGGTGGCGACGTTTCCGCCGGAGGTCGCGCTGCCGGCGACCTGGACGGTGGTCGGAACCGTCGTAAAGGGGCACGGGATATCGGTTGACGGTCAGATCTGGTCGGAGGCGGGCGGTTGGGAGCACTTCCGATCGTAATTACTTCCAGTGAATGATTGAATTCTCAGTGTTATGGTCCGCCGGGGCAAAGGTTTGATATAACCGCACTGATGTCGCGTCACCGGGCGCCGAGCCGTCCTCGATCTAAAGCGCAGCAACGGGGAATGTCGCCGGGTTGTTGCGCCCGTTTCCGTGCTCGCTTCAGGGCTCGCTGTTGCGCTCGGCTAACCGCAAGTTCCTGGCATCGGTTTGGAAAGCCGATGGGCAGGGTCCTCCGGGTCACGGTCGCGCGAGCTCGCCGGGCCGCTGCTCATCCCGGATGCCGGCGGGTAGTGCGCGGAGCGTTCCTGGCGCCGTGGTTCGCGGTCAGCCTCGGGGTTGTCATCGCCGCATCGCTTTCGCTGGCCGCGCCTCGGGCAGCGCTGTCGTTTCCATCGGCCAAGGGCCAGTGCGGGCCGGCCGGATGCTCAAGGGCACCGCATAAGGCTAGCCGGGGCGCCGGAGGGCCGACCGCCGCGGTCAACCGGCAGCCAACGTCGCGCCCGGCGATGGGCCGTGGTGACGGGTCCGGCCGCACCGTCCTGGTGCGCTACCGGCTAATGACGCAGCGGCGGGGTGAGTTCATGGCGATGATCCAGATCTCGGGCCGGCGGCCGCTCGGCAATTGGCGGCTGAAGTTCGCACTGCCGAACGCCAGAATCAAGTCCGTCATGTGGGGCCAGTGGACAGCGGGCGCCGGTGCCATCACCGTGTATGGAACTCCGTCACCTTGGCCTAGATCCGCCCCTGATCGGGTGCGGATAGCCATTACCGGATCCGGCACGCCGAAATGGCCAAGGCGTTGCGTTTATGACGGCGTTCGCTGCCTATTCAGGCGGCTTGACCGCCGGTAGAACGCGGGGACCGCGACGAGGCCTCTAGCCTGGGAGACATGAACGCAGAGCTCGACTCAGCACCCCCCGCAACTCCGCCCCGCGTGCTGGCGATCGCAGGATCCGATTCTGGCGGCGGCGCGGGAATCCAGGCCGACCTGAAGACCATGCTCGCGCTCGGAGTTCATGGCATGACGGTGATCACCGCCGTCACCGCCCAGAACTCGCTGGGCGTGCAGGGGTACTGGGAACTGCCGCCTGAGGCCATCAGAGCCCAGCTTGACTCGGTGCTCGGTGACATCGGCGCGCAGGCGATCAAGACCGGAATGCTGGCTTCGGCGCGGGCGGTTACGACCGTCGCGCAGGCGTTGACCGACGCTGAGGCGCCGCTGGTCGTTGATCCGGTCGCGGTATCTAAGCACGGCGACAGCCTGCTGTCCGATGGCGCTCTGGCCGCGCTGAAGACTGACCTGCTGCCGCGCGCCGCGATCGTGACGCCGAACCTGTACGAGGCGCAGCTGCTTACGGGCCTGGTAATTACCGGTGAAGACGACATGCTGGCCGCCGCCGAGCAGATCGCGGCCTTCGGCCCCGCCTGGGTGCTGGTCAAAGGCGGCCACTTGCCCGGCAACCCGGTCGACCTGCTCTACGGGGCTGATGGGCAGGTGATCCGCTATCCGGGCCGCCGGATCAGCAGCCGGCACACCCACGGCACCGGCTGCACGCTGGCATCAGCGATCGCCGCGCATCTGGCGATGGGCGCATCGATGCCCAGCGCCGTCGAGGCCGCGAAGGAATACGTGACCGGAGCGATAGACGGCGGATTCCCGCTTGGCGCGGGAATCGGGCCGGTAGATCATGCCTGGCGGATACGCCAGCCGGTCAGCGGGTGATCTTTCCTGCCTTGATGCAGGAGGTGCAGACGTTGAGCCGCTTCGGGGTGCCCTTGACCACAGCGCGGACGCGCTGGATGTTCGGGTTCCAACGGCGCGGGGTGCGGCGGTGCGAGTGCGACACGTTGTTGCCGAAGCCCGGCCCCTTGCCGCACACGTCGCAGACGGAAGCCACGGGTTCGCTCCATAAGGGTAGTCAGACAAATCAGTGCTAATCAATCACAACAAGCCGACGAGGTCGGCTTAGATGCCCAAGAGTATCTGACCGCGTGCCCGTCTGCGACTTAGAAGTCTGACAGAGGGCCGGGGCATTATTAGCCTTGGCAGCTGAACTGCTGACAGTGAGGAGACGCGGCACTGATGGCGAAGCTCACAGACGGGCTGCGCGGCGTCGTTGGCGACAAGGCTGCCAAGCGGCTTGCCACGCTCGGGTCGACGGGCCTGAAGACAGTCGGTGACCTGCTCACCTACTACCCGCGCCGGTACGAGACCAGGGGCGAGCTCACCGACCTCGCCTCGCTTCGGGACGGCGAGCACGTCACCGTCCAGGCGGAGATCGCATCGGTGAACGCCCGGCCGATGCGCAACCGGCAGGGCTCGATCTTCGAGGCGGTCGTCACCGACGGCCATGGCAAGCTGACGCTGACGTTCTTCGGCCGGGGCAGGCAAGACTGGCGGGAACGCGACCTTGCCCCAGGCCGAACCGGCCTGTTCTCAGGTCAGGTGTCGAGCTTTCGCGGCAAGAGGCAGCTCAGCCATCCCGAGTACGAGCTGCTGCCGTCATCGAGCGCGGCGAGCGAGGCCAGGGCGGCCGAGTTCGCGAGCGAGATCATCCCCATCTACCCGGCCAGCAAGGACATCTCGTCCTGGCAGATCGCAGACTCGGTGCGGCTCGCTTTGGCAGCGGCCGACATTGACAGCGATCCGCTGCCCTCCGACATCAGAGCACGGTACGGCCTGTACGACTACGCCCGCGCGCTGCGGGCGATCCATCATCCCGCCGACGATCCGGACAAGTACCGGGCGATGAACCGGCTGAAGTGGGACGAGGCGTTCATGCTGCAGGTCGTGCTCGCGCAGCGGCGCCGGCTCTCGACCGAGTACGTCGCGCTGCCCAGGCCAGGGGTGACTGGCGGGCTGCTGGCCGAGTTTGACCAGCAGTTGCCGTTCCAGCTGACGGCAGGCCAGCTGACGGCCGGTGAGGTGATCGCCGATGACCTGGCCCAAGAGCATCCGATGCACCGGTTGCTGCAAGGCGAGGTCGGCTCAGGCAAGACGATCGTGGCGCTGCGGGCGATGCTGCAGGTGATCGACTCGGCTGGCCAGGCAGCGCTGCTTGCCCCCACCGAGGTGCTGGCCCAGCAGCATCACCGGTCGATCAGCCAGATGCTCGGCCCGCTCGCGATGGGCGGGCAACTCGGCGGCACCGATCAGGCGACCACAATCAGCCTGCTGACCGGCTCGCAAGGCAGCGCCGTGCGGCGCCGGGCGCTGCTCGAAGCGGCGTCGGGTTCGGCCGGGATAGTAGTCGGCACCCATGCGCTGCTGGAGGACAAGGTCCAGTTCGCCGACCTTGGCCTGATCGTCATCGACGAGCAGCACCGGTTCGGCGTAGAGCAGCGCGAGGCACTGCGCGCCAAGGCGGTCGCTGGCCGGCCGCACGTGCTGGTGATGACCGCCACCCCGATCCCGCGCACGGTCGCCATGACGGTGTTCGGCGACCTGGAGGTCACCGAACTGACCGAGCTGCCGGCCGGGCGTTCGCCGATCGCTACCCACGTCGTGCCGGTCGATGAGAAGCCGCACTACCTGGCTCGGACCTGGGAGCGGGTCCGCGAGGAGGCCGCGGCCGGGCGCCAGGTCTACGTGGTCTGCCCGAGGATCGGCGCGGATGACGAGGGCGACGTCGAGCAGCCCGCCGTCGATTCAGTCAATGACCTGGCCGAAGACGGCGGGTTCGAGTTCGCTGAGCTGAGCGAGGAGGCACCGGCGCGCAGGCCTCCGCTGGCCGTGATCGACGTGGCCGAGGAACTGTCGCAGGGACCGCTCTCGGACTGCAAACTTTCCGTTTTGCACGGCAAACTGCCTTCTGAGGAGAAAGAAAAGATCATGCTGGCCTTCGCGGCAGGCCAGATCGACGTCCTCGTGACCACCACGGTCATCGAGGTCGGTGTCGACGTGCCGAACGCGACCACGATGGTGGTCATGGACGCCGACCGGTTCGGGGTCTCGCAGCTGCACCAGCTGCGGGGCCGGGTCGGCCGAGGCGGACACCACGGCCTGTGCCTGCTGGTTACCGCCGCTCCAGCCGAAAGCCCGGCCAGGGAGCGGCTCGATGCCGTGGCCGCGACCACGGACGGGTTCACGCTGTCCAGGCTCGACCTTGAGCAGCGCCGGGAAGGCGACGTGCTCGGCTCGGCTCAGGCCGGGAAGAAGTCCAGCCTCAAACTGCTGACCTTGCTGAGGGACGAGGAGCTGATCGGAACCGCGCGAAAGGAGGCCACCGATCTAGTCGACGCCGACCCAGCGCTGGCCAGCCAGCCCGCTCTGGCCGAAGCGATCAGCGCGATGCTCGATATTGAGCAGGCGGAGTTCCTTGAAAAGGCCTGACCCGAGTGGCCTGCCTGGCCGGGTTGGTGTGGCTTGCCTGGCCGGGGTTGGTGTGGCTTGCCTGGCCGGGGTTGGTGTAGCTCGCCTCGCCGGGGTGGGTACGGCCGGGATGGGTACGGCCGGGATGGGTACGGCTTGCCTGGACGGGGTGGGTGCGGGGGTGGGAGTGGCTCGCCTGATCGTGGTGGGGCGGTGTATGGCCGACCTGGGTGGGGTTGGCGCTGGGTCGGCGGTCTGCGAGGGATCGGCTTGAGCGGCCGGGAGACGGCGTGACCAGGATCATCGCTGGTGAGGCGGGCGGACGGCGGCTGGCGGTGCCAGACGGGCGGTCGACTCGGCCGACCAGCGACCGGACCAGGGAGGGGCTTTTTTCCTCACTGGTCGCGACATTCGGGAGTCTGGCCGGCCTCGCGGTGCTCGACCTGTACGCGGGATCGGGGGCGGTCGGGCTTGAGGCGTTGTCGCGCGGTGCGGCCGAAGTTCTGCTGATCGAATCTGACGCTCGGGCCGCGCAGGTGATCAAGCGCAATATCGCGGTTGTGGACCTGCCGGGGGCACGCGTGGTGCGGGATCGGGTGGACCGGGCGCTGCGGCGCGGGCCGGGCGAGGGACGCCCGGCGCAGTTGGTGTTCGCTGATCCGCCTTATTCGGTCGGCAATGCGGAGCTCACCGAGATGCTGGTCGAGCTGGCCAGCCAGGGGTGGCTGGCCGGTGACGCCGTGGCAGTGATCGAGCGAGACGCCAGGTCAGCTGCGATCTGCTGGCCCCCGGGATACGCAGAAGACAGGTCCCGTCGCTACGGCGAATCGGTGCTCTGGTACGGTCGCGCCTCAGGTGATACGCCTGTCGCCGCAGCTTCAATTTAGCTTGCGGGGGGACGACCCCCCGCACCCCCCGCGCCTTCGGCTTTCAAGACGGGAGCGTGAGTCCGCGTGATTCGCGTGGTCTGCCCAGGATCATTTGACCCGGTTACCAACGGTCATCTGGACATCATCAGCCGAGCATCGAAGCTCCACGACGAGGTGATCGTGGCCGTGCTCCGCAATCCCTCGAAGCAGTCGCTGTTCACTGACGACGAGCGGGTCGAGATGCTCAGCGAGGTCACCAAGGACCTGGCTAACGTCAGCATCGCCAAGTTCACGGGCCTGACCGTGGACTTCTGCCGGGCCAACGACGTGTCCGCGATCGTCAAGGGCCTGCGGGCGGTCACCGACTTCGACTACGAGATGCAGATGGCGCAGATGAACTACAACCAGGCCGGGGTCGAGACGCTGTTCATGACCACCAACCCGCTCTACGCCTTCCTGTCCTCGAGCCTGGTGAAGGAATTTGCCCGATTCGGCGGTGATGTGACCGGCCTGGCGCCCGAGGCGGTCATACGCAGACTGACCGAGCGGTTGGTCGCCGAGTGACGGCGCGCTGCGGCAAGTTGGGGATTGGACACTCGCCAGGTAAGCTAACCGCCCAGTATCAGATCGACTTATGCGCTAGCCATGTCACACGCGAAATTCAACAGATCTAAGCTAGATCCGCGCGGTCCGCTCGTCTTCGACACCAGGACACTCGGATCGGCGTCAGTGCGCCATGAATCGCGGCTCGTGCCCGCTCCTGGCGAGCTTGGCGCTGGGCTGGTCAAGGTGCCGGAAGGCGCCGAGATCGGTTTGGAGATCGATTTTGTCGACGTGACGGGAGGCGTGCTGGTCACCGCTGAGGTGACAGCGCCACTCGTCGGCGAGTGTGCACGGTGCCTGGAAGAGTTCACCTCGACGACTCAGGTGAAATTCCAGGAGTTGTTCGCCACCGAGGCGGCCGACTCAGAGGATGATGGGTATCTCCTTGATGGAGACCTGCTCGACCTCGAGCCCACGTTGCGGGACGCGCTGGTACTGGAATTGCCGCTATCGCCGCTCTGCTCGGCCGATTGCCCGGGGTTGTGTAGCACCTGTGGCATAAGGCTGGCGGATGCTGAGCCCGACCACGGGCACGTCGGCGACGGCGGCGTCTGGGCGGTGCTCAAGGGCTTGTTCCCTGACGGCGCGGCCGAGGCGGAATAGTTCATCGTTGGCAGGGACGACCGGGTCCCGCTGGGTAGGAGGAGTGCTGAGGTGGCAGTACCGAAGCGGAGAATGTCGCGGAGCAACACCAGATCGCGCCGCGCGCAGTGGAAGGCCACCGCGCCGACCCTGGTGTCGTGTCCGCAGTGTCATGAGCTCAAGCTGCCGCACACCGCGTGTCCGACCTGCGGCACCTACAATCGGCGTCAGGTAATTACTCCTTCCTGAGGAACTGATCGCGGTATGTGATCGCAGGAAGGAGCAACGGTGAGCACGCCAGCTGACGGCCGGGCGCAGGACGCCGACACCGCGGTCCTACTTCGCGAACTGCAGGTCTACGTCACTGATGAGCTTCTGGATCGGGCGCTGACGCACCGGTCTTTCGCTTACGAGAACGGCGGCCTGCCGACTAACGAGCGGCTTGAGTTCCTCGGCGACTCGGTACTAGGCCTGATCGTGACCGATGCCCTGTTCCGCAGCCATCCCGACCTGCCTGAGGGCAATCTCGCCAAGCTGCGCGCCGCTGTAGTCAACAGTCGCGCGCTGGCTGGCGTGGCCAGAGGACTTGGCCTCGGGGGCTACATCAGGCTCGGCAAGGGCGAGGAAGCGACCGGCGGCCGGGACAAGTCCTCGATCCTGGCCGACACGCTGGAAGCGGTGATTGGCGCCGTCTATCTAGACGGTGGGCTGTCCGATGCCGACACGCTCGTGCACCGGCTCTTCGATCCGGTGATCGCCAGGTCCGCTCGGCTCGGGGCGGGCCTGGACTGGAAGACTTCGCTGCAGGAACTCACCGCGGCCGAGGAGCTCGGCGGGCCTGAATACCTCGTCGACGAAAGTGGGCCTGATCACCAGAAGTCGTTCCGCGCCGCCGCTAGGATCGGCGGGCAGATCTACGGTGAGGGCGAGGGCCGGTCCAAGAAAGAGGCCGAGCAGCAGGCGGCCGAACTGGCCTGGACCGCGATCAGCGAGGGCCTGAGCACCGGCGGACGGCTCAAACGCGCCGACGGCCAGCCGGCCGACCGAGCCGAGGGCGCGGACCGGGCTGAAGGCGCTACCGGAAGATACTGAGCGGACGAAGGTGCCAGAACTTCCTGAGGTGGAGAGTGTCAGGGCTGGTCTGCAGCGACACGTGACCGGCCGCACCTTCAGCGACGTCAAGGTATTTCATCCGCGCGCCACCCGCCGATATGTGGGCGGTCCAGAGGATTTCGCCGCCGTGCTGGCCGATCGGCAGATCGATGATGTCCGTCGGCGCGGCAAGTACCTATGGCTCACCGTGGGCGAGGACGCTCTGCTCGCGCACCTGGGCATGAGCGGTCAGTTGCTGGTCGGGGATCCGCAGGCGCCGTTCGGGCCGCATTTGCGGGCACGGTTTCAGTTCAGCGACGACGGCCATGATCTGCGGTTCGTCGATCAGCGCACGTTCGGGCACCTGTCGTTCTCGCCAGGCGGAGCCGAGCTGCCCGCCCTGATCGCGCACATCGCGCCAGATCCGCTTGAGCCTTCCTTCGACGACGAGCGGTTCGCGGCCAGGCTCAAGACGAGGAAGACCGGGATCAAGCGGGCGCTACTCGACCAGTCGCTGATCAGCGGCGTCGGCAACATCTACGCCGATGAGTCGCTGTGGCGGGCCGAGTTGCACTGGGCGCGTGGCACCGATGCGCTCCGTCGAAGTGACGTCACCCGGCTGATGGAACATGTCCGGGCTGTGTTCGCCGACGCGATTAGAGCGGGCGGCACCTCGTTCGACAGTCTCTACGTCCAGGTGAACGGTGAAAGCGGCTACTTCGACCGTTCACTGGCTGTCTACGGACGCGAAGGCGAGCCTTGTCCTAGATGTGGCACTCCCGTGATACGGGAGAAGTTTATGAACAGGTCGTCGTTCAGCTGTCCCAGGTGCCAGCAGCGCCCCCGAGCAGGACGCTGGTGACCGGCCCGGTCGGGCCAGATGGCACCGACGACTTTCTGGCTAGCTTCAGCGAAGCTGACTTCGCGAACCTCGACTTCGACGCGATCAGCGAGGCCGAGGTCGACCCAGTCTTGTCTGGCTCGCAGCCGCCCGGTGAGGACGGGGAAGCGGCCAGATTGACCGCCTGGGTACGCGGCCGGGTGCAGGGGGTCGGATTCCGCTGGTGGGTCCGCCGCAACGCGCTTGAACTCGGCTTGATCGGCATCGCGGAGAACCTGATTGACGGCCGGGTCAAGGTCGTTGCCGAAGGCGACCGGGATCGGCTGACCGAGCTGCTCGGCCTGCTTGAGGCCCCAGGTGCTCCTGGGCACGTTGCGCAGGTGACTCACCGCTGGGACCAGGTGCGCGGCGGTTTCACCGGCTTCGTCGAGCGCTAGCCGTCCGCGAAGGCATTTGCACTGCAACATTTGGTGATGGTATTGCGTACGCAAGGTCACATCTTTCGCTCCAGAAAAGGTTACAAACGGGTCAAGAAGGTCGTCGAGGTCGCTGAGCTGGGCAGTTAGCTCGCGTTCACCCGCCGCGGTCGGTTTGATGGGCTGTGAACTGCGGAAACGCCAACTTGACCGGATGGCCCTTCAGATGGGACCATGGATGCGTTACCTGCGCGCATGCCTGGCGCGTTTCTCGCGAATCCAGTGCGCGCCCACTCTGGTCACTCAGTGTGGAGGACCTCAAGCAATGGCGAAGGCTCTGCTTGGCCATGTTGGCGGGCCAGACCCCCGCATGGTTTCAGAAGTACGCCGCCTGCAGAGGCGAGTCCGTGACCTCGAGGTCGAGCTTGCTCGGCTTCAGGAGGTCAATGACGTACTCGCCGCTGGAGTCGGCCACGAAATGCTGCTCGATGACCGTGAGCCAGCCCTGACTTAAGGCCCAGCGGTTCGGGCCAGAGTCGAGGCTGTTCGCGGTCGTCTCGACAGCTAGATTGTTGCGTGATCAGTCGGTTCAGCGTACTGAACCGGGGCTGTCGCATGCCGACGTCGTCGGTTGCGGCGGGCTTGGTTCGGCGATGAGCCGGCTATCACGATGCAATGAGTTGCGGGCTTTGTCCGAGTTGTTCGGGCATATTCGCGCGCCCATTTTCGAATTTGGGCGGCGGGCGGGAGGCATAGCGGGCGACCGAACGTCACTGACCTGGTCAGATTGCCGTCGTGATCGGCGGACAGCGCGATTAGATTCTTCCTGCACGGTAAGGTGCGGTGGAATCTAGCGCGAACCGGTGAGGAGAAGCAGGCGTGTACCTGAAGACCCTCACCCTGCGCGGATTCAAGTCGTTCGCATCGGCGACCACTCTGCGATTCGAGCCTGGTATCACCTGCGTGGTCGGTCCCAACGGGTCGGGCAAGTCGAACGTCGTCGACGCCTTGACCTGGGTGATGGGTCAGCAGGCGGCCAAGCAGTTGCGCGGCGGCAAGATGGAAGATGTCGTCTTCGCGGGTACCGCCGCCCGGCCAGCGCTTGGCCGGGCCGAGGTGGCGCTCACCATCGACAACACCGATGGCGCGCTGCCGATCGACTACGCCGAGGTGACGATCAGCCGGCTGCTGTTCCGCACCGGGCAGAGCGAATACGCGATCAACGGGAGCCAGTGCCGGCTGCTCGATGTGCAGGAGCTGCTGTCCGACAGCGGCCTTGGCCGGGAGATGCACGTTATCGTCGGTCAGGGGCACCTCGACGACATCCTGAACGCCGGGCCTGAGGCCAGGCGCGCGCTGATCGAAGAGGCCGCCGGAGTACTCAAGCACCGCAGGCGCAAGGAAAAGGCGCTGCGCAAGCTCGACGCCATGCAGGCCAACCTGACCAGGCTGGTCGACCTGACCACCGAGCTCGGCCGTCAGCTCAAGCCGCTTGGCCGCCAGGCTCAGCTGGCTCGCAGGGCCGCGGTGATCCAGGCCGATCTGCGGGACGCCCGGCTGCGTTTGCTGGCCGATGACTACATCACGCTATCCGGCGAGCTTGAGCGCGATGAGGCCGATGAGACGGCGGCGGTCGCGCTGCGGGTCGAGCTTGAGTCGGTGCTCGAGGCGGCCAGGGATCAAGAGGAAGAGCTAGAGACCGCCGCGCAGCAGCACGCGCCCAGGCTCGCCGCCGCCCAGGAGACGTATTTCGCGCTCGGCGGGCTCGCCGAGCGGCTGCGCGCCGTCGCCGATCTGGCCGCGGAACGCTACAAACACTTGTCCGCGCCGCCCGAGGCGGCTCGGCCTGGCCGCGATCCCGATGAACTTGACCGGGAAGCGGCCGTTCTTCGCGAGCAGGAACGTGAGCTGAGCACCCGCCTGAGTGCCGCCCGCGAGCAGCTCGCGGTCTCGGTGTCGGCGCGGACCGCCGCCGAGTCGGCGCTGGCCGAGACCGAGCGCAAGATCGCTGCCGATGCCAGGGAGGCGGCCGAGCGGGCCGAGCGGCTGGCTCGGATGCGCGGGCAGGCCGGAGCGGCCAGGAGCCGGCTGGCCGCCGCTCAGGAAGAGGCGGGCCGGCTGGCCACGGCCCTGGCGGCAGCGCGGACGCGCGCCGAGCAGGCGCAGCAGCAGTACGCGGAGATGCAGGATCATTTCGGCGGCAGCGACGAGGACCGGGCCGAGCTCACCGCCGCGGTCGAGAACGCGACAGCAGACCTGACGGCCGCGACGGCGCAGGTTAGGCGGCTGCGCAAGGCTGAGCACGAGATCAGCGAACAGCGGGCCGGGCTGCGGGCTCGGGTGACCGCGCTCGAAGAGGCAGTTCGGCGCGGGGCGGATGCGTCGGCGGTGCTGTTGTCAGGGAAGCGGGAGTTTCCTGGCGTGCTCGGGCCGCTGGCTGAGCTGATCACGGTCGCCGACGGCGCGACCGAAGCTATTGCCGCGGCGCTTGGTGCGTCGGCGGGAGCTGTTGCCGTGGCCGATGTTGACGCAGCGGTCGAGATCCTCGGGCGGTTGCGGGAGCGTCAGGCGGGCCGGGCCGAACTGGTCATCGCCGATGCTGACGGGCAAGCCGTACGCGAGCTTGGAGTGTCAGACCCCCAGGTTAGATTGAGCGCAGGCAATGACTTCTCGGGAGCCGGCGCGGGTTCCCCGAGCCGGACCGGCCTCTGGAACGGAGGCGGAGAAGGGGCGCAAAGCTTTCTACCTGCAATAGATCTTGTAAAAGCCCCAGGTGAGCTCGCTGCCGCAATGCAGAGGCTGCTGGGCGGCGTTCTGGTGGTGCCGGATCTGGCTACCGGACTTGAGCTGGTGCGAGCCGATCCTGCGGTCGCGGTTGTGACGGCCGATGGCGACCTGATCGGGGCACACTGGGCCAGGGGCGGATCGGCGAGCGGGCAGAGCCTGCTTGGGCTGCGGGCCGCGGCGCAGGCGGCCGCTGACGAGCTCGCCGAGGCCGAGGTCGCGGCGCAGCGGGCTGAGCGTCAGCTCGGCGAATCGATCGAGGATGAGGAGAGCGCCAGGCAGGCGGTCTCGCAGGCGCAGGCCGCGATGAAGGAGGTCGACGCCGCCGCGGCGGAGGTCTCCGGGCGGCTCGGGGCGCTGGCCGGGGCGGCGCGGGCAGCTCAGGACGAGGCCGGGCGGCTGGTCGCGTCGATCGCGGCGGCGGACCGTTCGGCCGAGAAGAGCAGGAGCCAGCTCGCTGACATTGAGCAGCGGATCGCCGAGGAGACCAGCCAGGAGGACGGGCCATCTGAGCAAGCTGGGCTGACGGACGAAACTGATCTGCGCGCACCTGAGCCGTCGAGCGTGTTGGCGGGCAGTGCAAGCCTGGGGGGACGACCCTCCTATCCCCCCAGAACCGGGGCGATCAAGCAGGCGCTGACCGATAGCGCGTCGGCGGCGCGCAGCACCGAGATGGACGCCAGGCTTGAGGTGCGGACGGTCGAAGAGCGGCTGCGGGCAATCAGCGGCCGGGCCGACTCGCTGGCGGCGTCCGCCCAGGCCGAGCGGCAGGCGACCATCAGGGCAGCGGAGCGGGCCCGGCGGCGGGCGGCCGAGGCGAAGGTGGCCGACGCGGTGGCGACCGGAGCCCGGCTGGCGCTCACCGCCATCGACAAATCGCTGCGGCTCGCTGACTCTGAGCGGCAGCAAGCCGAGATCGCGCACCAGGGCCGGGACGAGGAACTGAAGGCGGTCAGGGTCAGGATCAGGGAAGCGACCGGACAGCTGGAGAAGGTGGTCAGCACCGCGCACGGAGCCGAGGTCTCCAGGGCCGGGCGCCGGCTGAAGATCGAGCAGATCGAGGCTAAAGCCGTCGGGGAGTACGCGGTCGAGATCGAGACGCTGGTCGTCGAGTACGGGCCCGACGTGCTGATCCCTGGGGTCGAGGAAGGCCAGCTTGGGACGCCTTACATCCGGGAAGTCCAGCAGAAGCGAGCTGACACCGCGCAGCGCCAGCTCGACCAGCTCGGCAAGGTCAACCCCCTGGCGCTGGAGGAGTTCGCCGCGCTCGAAGAGCGGCACGCGTTCCTGGTCACCCAGCTTGAGGACCTGCGCAAGACCCGCCGGGACCTGCTCACCGTGGTCAAGGAGGTCGATGACCGGGTCCAGCAGGTCTTCGCTGAGGCGTTCGCCGACACCGCGCGCGAGTTCGAGAACATCTTCGGCCGGGTGTTTCCCGGCGGCGAGGGCAAGCTGGTGCTGACCGAACCCAACGACATGCTGGCGACCGGGATCGAGTTCGAGGCAAGGCCTCCAGGGAAGAAAGTGAAGCGGCTATCCCTGCTGTCAGGCGGTGAGCGGTCGCTGACCGCGATCGCGTTCCTGGTGTCGATCTTCAAGGCGCGGCCGTCGCCGTTCTACGTGATGGACGAGGTCGAGGCGGCACTCGACGACACCAACGTGGGCCGGCTGCTCGACATCTTCGACGAGCTGAGGGCAAGTTCGCAGCTGATCATCATCACGCACCAGAAGCGGACGATGGAGATCGCCGATTCGCTGTACGGGGTCAGCATGCGTTCAGACGGCGTCTCGGCGGTGATCAGCCAGCGGCTTCGGGAGCCTGAGCCGGCCTAAGCGGCGGGCCGGATGGCTCGGCTGGTCGTGACCTTCTGTCAGACTGGGGCCGTCATGGAAACGTTCTACATCATTCTTGCCATCGTGGTCGTCGGCCTCGCGGTCGGTGGGTTCACGCTGCTTCGGCCCCGCCTGGGCGGCGGTCGGCGTGGCGTGTCCGGTGACGCCGGGACCGGGGTTGATGCTGGGCGGAGCGCGACCGGGACGATCGCTCCGCCGGAGGCTGATTCGACGGCGCCGGCGCCTGCGGCTACGGTCGAGCCCGCCGCGCCCGATGCGCCTGCCGCGCCCGAGATTGAGCGGCCGCCGCCGTCGGCTGGGCGGATGGTCAGGCTCCGCAGCCGGCTGGCCAGGTCGCAAAACGCGTTCGGGTCCGCGCTGCTCAGCCTGCTGTCGTCGGGCAAGCTCGACGACGATACCTGGGATGAGATCGAAGAGATCCTGATCACGGCGGACATGGGCACCGGGCCGGCGTCGCAACTGACCGACCGGCTTCGCACCGAGGTCAAGGTGGCCGGTACCCGCGACCTGACCGAGGTCAAGGCGCTGCTCAAGTCCGACCTGCTCGAGCAGGTCAACCCGGACCTGGACCGTACCCTGCACACCAGGCCGCACGGCGACCGGCCCGCGGTCGTGCTCGTCGTCGGCGTCAACGGCACCGGCAAGACGACCACCTGCGGGAAACTCGCCCGCGTGTTGATCGGGGATGGCCAGACCGTGCTGCTTGGCGCCGCTGACACCTTCCGCGCGGCCGCCGCCGACCAGCTTGAGACCTGGGGGTCCCGGGTGGGTGCCAAGACGGTCAGGGCCGACCGGGAGGGCGCGGATCCGGCGAGCGTGGCGTTCGAGGCGGTGAGCGCCGGGATCTCAGCCGGGGTCGACACCGTGATCGTCGACACCGCTGGCCGGCTGCATACAAAGACCGGCCTGATGGATGAGCTTGGCAAGATTAAGCGCGTTATCGCCAAGCAGGGCAGCGTCGATGAGGTGCTGCTCGTGCTGGACGCGACGACCGGGCAGAACGGGCTGCGCCAGGCTCGGGTCTTCGCCGAGGTGGTTGACATCACCGGCATCGTCTTGACCAAGCTGGACGGCACGGCGAAGGGCGGCATCGTCGTCGCGGTGCAGCGAGAGCTCGGCGTGCCGGTGAAACTAGTTGGCCTGGGTGAGGGAGCCGACGACCTCGCGCCCTTCGAGCCGGAGACGTTTGTAGATGCGCTCATCGGCTAGCCTGCGGTAGAGCGCAAAAAGGAGTTCCCTACAGGTGTTCGAGACACTTTCTGACCGGCTGACTCAAGTCTTCTCTTCGCTGCGTGGCCGGGGTCGGCTGTCGCCTGCCGATGTCGAGGCCACCACGCGCGAGATCAGGATCGCGCTGCTTGAGGCCGACGTCGCGCTGCCAGTGGTCCGGTCGTTCGTCGCGAATGTGAAGGAGCGCGCGCTCAGCGCTGACGTCCTTCAAGCGCTCAACCCGGCCCAGCAGGTCATCAAGATCGTCAATGAGGAACTGATCGAGATCCTCGGCGGCGAGGCCAGGCGGCTGCGGTTCAACAAGGTGCCGCCGACCGTGATCCTGCTGGCGGGCCTGCAGGGCTCAGGTAAGACCACGCTCGCCGGCAAGCTGGGCCTGTGGCTGCGCAAGCAGGGCAATACGCCCATGCTGGTGGCCGCTGACCTGCAGCGGCCCAACGCGGTACAGCAACTGCAGGTGGTCGGTGAGCGGGCCGGAGTGCCGGTGTACGCGCCGTCGCCAGGAAATGGGGTCGGCGATCCGATCGCCGTCGCCAGGGACTCGATCGACGAGGCGAAGCGCAAGCTGCACAACATCGTGATCATCGACACGGCCGGCCGGCTGGGCGTCGATACCGAGCTGATGGCGCAGGCGGCCTCGATCAGGGACGCGGTCGATCCCGACGAGATCTTGTTCGTCGTCGACTCGATGATCGGCCAGGACGCGGTCGCGACCGCGCAGGCGTTTCTCGATGGGGTCGGGTACGACGCGGTCGTCCTGACCAAGCTCGACGGCGACGCCCGAGGCGGTGCGGCGCTGTCGATCGCGCACCTCACCGGCCGCCCGATCATGTTCGCGTCGGCGGGTGAAAAGCTCGAGGACTTCGATCTGTTCTACCCGGACCGGATGGCCTCCCGGATCCTGGACCTCGGTGACATCCTCACGCTGATCGAGCAGGCCGAGCGGACATTCGACCAGCAGCAGGCGGCCGATATGGCCGGCAAGCTGGCCTCGGCCGAGGGCTTCACGCTTGAGGACTTCGTCGAGCAACTGGCCATGGTCCGCAAGCTCGGCCCGATCTCGAACCTGCTCGGCATGCTGCCGGGAGCCGCTCAGAATCGCGACCTGCTCAGCCAGGTCAATGACAAGGATCTGGACCGGGCGGCGGCGATCGTCAACTCGATGACGCCGGAAGAGCGCAAAAACCCCAAGGTCCTGAACGGCTCGCGGCGGCTGCGCATCGCGAACGGCTCCGGCGTGACCGTGGGCGAGGTCAACAACCTGGTCGTCCGGTTCCAAGAGGGCCAGAAGATGATGCGCCAGATGATGGGCGGCATGCGCGGTATGCCAGGGATGCCGGGGATGCCCGGCATGGGCGGCGGCCGGCGCGGCGGGCAGAAGGCCAAGGCGAAGAAAAAGGGCAAGGGCGGAGGGCGTCCGGCCGGGGCGCCGAGGCCGGCTGGGCGGCAGGCCCAGCCAGATCTGGCTGGGCTCGATGCCGCCGATGCCGGCGGGCTGGACATGTCTGGGCTGGACATGTCCGGGCTCGATCTGTCGCAGCTTGACCAGGGCGGGATGAATCTGCCGCCGGGGTTGCGCCGGGCGGCGTCTGGGTTCGCTGGCGGCGGCGCCGGCATTCCCGGGCTGCCGGGCGGGTCGAAAGGGCCCACTGGACCTGGCGGGTCCGGCGGGCAGGGTTCTGGCCCGGCTGGTGGCAAGTCCGGGCCCGACAAGGGCCAGCAGTTGCCGCCTGGACTGCGCGGCGGACGCGGCAGCAGGAAGGGTCGCTAGCCAGCGCGGCATCACGTTCTCCGGCAGCACTTCAATCACATCCGGACGGTGATGATCATCTCGAAAATCGGATGAATGTATAGTTTCATCCGGTTTTCGGGAGATCAATTTGCCTGTTCTCGGCAGGAGACGTGAGTGGGTTACCTGGCTGTAGTCCGCCGCACGCGCTGTTGTCTGGCACAATGTGTCTGCAACCATCGGCTCCGCGAGGCCCTCTCTAACTCGTCGTCGCCGTTACCTGCGTCGGATTGGCAGGCCGGGGTTCCTCACTCTGCGGACCCGCCATCCGCACTCAATCTGCTTGGGAGAAGACCACAGCCGTGGCTGTAAAGATCAAGCTAAAGCGCATGGGCAAGATCAGGGAGCCCTATTACCGGATCATCGTCGCCGACGCCCGCACCAAGCGGGATGGCCGGGCGATCGAGGAGATCGGCAAGTACCACCCGAAGGCGGACCCCTCGTTCATCGAGGTGAACTCCGACCGGGCCCAGCACTGGCTGTCCGTCGGCGCCCAGCCGACCGACCCGGTGCGGAAGATCCTTGAGATCACCGGCGACTGGCAGAAGTTCAAGGGCCTGCCGGGCGCCGAAGGGACACTGATGACCGCGGCGTCCCGCGCCGACAAGAAGGAAGCCTTCGCTGCCGCTCTCGCCGAGTCGCTGGCTGACAGCGGAGCTACCACGCCCAAGGGCGGCGGCCGGGGCAAGGCTGGCGGCGCCAAGGCCGGTGACGGCAGGGCTGGCGGCGCCAAGGCCGGCGATGCCAAGGCCGGCGATGCTAAGGCCGGTGACGGCAAGGCCGGCGGCGCCAAGGGCGATGCCAAGGCTGGCGGCGCCAAGGCCGACGCAAAGGCCGGTGACGGTAAGTCCGGCGATGCTAAGGCCGGTGCCGGCAAGGCGGACAAGGCCGATGCTGGCGCGGGGAAGGCGTCGGACAAGGCCGATTCTGGCGATGGCAAGGCGGACAAGGCCGATGCTGGTGCCGGGAAGGCGTCGGACAAGGCCAAGGGCGACGAAGCGGAGGCCGCTGGCGACGGCGAGGTGACGGCTGCCGCTACTGCCGACGCCACCTCGGAGCCAGGGACCGGGGATTGACGTGCTCGAAGAGGCCCTCGAGCACCTGGTAAGGGGCATCGTCGACTTTCCAGACGAGGTCCGGGTATCCAGCCGGAACCTGCGCCGCGGTCGCGTGCTCCAGGTCCGGGTACACCCCGATGACCTGGGCAAGGTCATCGGCCGGGGTGGTCGCACCGCGCGAGCGCTGCGTACGGTGCTCAGCTCGCTGGCTGGAGATTCCTACGTGCGCGTCGACCTACTGGACGCCGACGAGATCCGCTAAGCGACATGCAGCTCGTTGTTGGCCGGGTCGGCCGACCGCATGGCCTTCGCGGTGAGGTCACCGTGGAGGTGCGGACCGACGACCCGGCGCAGCGGTTCGCCGCTGGCTCGGTACTGGCGACCAATCCGGCGGAGCGCGGGCCGCTGACCATATCGGCGGCTCGCTGGCATCTGGGTGGGTTGCTCGTCATGTTCGAGGGCTACGCGGACCGGGATGCGGCCGAGGAATTGCGTGACACATTTCTTGAGATCGATTCCGTCGATCTGAAGCCGCTAGATGATCCCGAGGAGTTCTACGATCACGACCTGATCGGGCTCGACGTGGTCACGGTCGGCGGTGAACCAGTCGGCGCGGTCAAGGACGTGCTGCACCACGGGCAGAATCTGCTCGTGGTCGCCGGGTCCGGCGCCCGCGCCGGGACCGAAGTGCTGATCCCGTTCGTGACGCCGATCGTGCCTGATATCGACTTGGCTGGTCGGCGGCTGGTGATCGACCCGCCGCCGGGACTGCTCGACCCCGATGCGGCGATCTGAGCCGATGATGCTTGGTGCATGGGGGGCACTCTGCTGCAGCCGTAGCGACAGCAGAGTGCCCCCGACGATCCGAGCGGTTGCGGGAGGCTCTTTCTGAGAATCGACATTATTACGATATTTCCTGAATACCTTGAGCCGCTGAAGATGTCGTTGATCGGCAAGGCGGTGCAGCGCGGTGACATCGCGGTCGCCGTGCATGATTTGCGGGCCTGGACCCACGATGTGCACCGAACGGTCGATGACTCGCCATTCGGCGGCGGGCCGGGAATGGTCATGAAGCCCGAGCCCTGGGGCGAGGCCTTGGATGCCCTGGTCAGCCCGGCGGACGCGACCCGGACCCGGCTGGTGGTGCCTACGCCGGCTGGAGCGCTGTTCAACCAGGCGATGGCGGCTGAGCTGGCCAGCTGCGAGCGGCTGGTGTTCGCGTGCGGGCGGTACGAAGGCATCGATGACCGGGTAGTGCAGGACGCGCGCCGTCGAATGGTCGTGCACGAACTGTCGATCGGCGACTACGTGCTGGCGGGCGGCGAGTCGGCGGTCCTGGTGATGGCCGAGGCGATCTGCCGCCTAAAGCCGGGAGTGCTCGGCAATGCGCTATCGGCGCCCGACGACTCGTTCGGAGCGGGCCAGGGCCCGATGAGCGATCTGGTAGAAGGACCGGCTTACACCAGGCCAAGGAGCTGGCGCGATCTTGAGGTCCCCGACGTGCTGCTATCAGGTGACCATGCCGCGATCGCGCGCTGGCGCCGGGATCAATCGCTGCGCCGCACCGCGCGGAACCGGCCTGATCTGGCCGCCAGGGTGGCCGCGGCTACCAGCGATGACCAGGATCGGCGGGTCCTTTCTGAGACTGGTTTCGCAGTAGGTGGTCAAGATGTGGCACACTGAAAGCCGCTGTCCCCAACACGGCCGATCGTAACTGCGGACAGCCGTCGTATGCCTTCGCTGCGACCAGACCACTTCAGCGCGTTCGCAGGTGTGCGCGTGATGACAATGAGGACAACGAGCGATGCACTCCGCGATAGCCGAGCTTGAGCAGGCACAGATCCGGTCTGACGTTCCGGCTTTCCGGCCCGGTGACACCTTGAAGGTGCATGTCAGGGTCACCGAAGGTAACAGGTCACGGATCCAGATCTTCCAGGGCATCGTGATCCGCCGGCAGGGCGGTGGTGCCCGCGAGACCTTCACGGTCAGGAAGATCAGCTACGGCGTCGGCGTTGAGCGGACGTTCCCCGTGCACACCCCCGCGATCGAGCAGATCGAGGTCGTGACTCGTGGTGACGTGCGCCGGGCCAAGCTGTACTACCTGCGCTCGCTGCGCGGCAAGGCCGCCAGGATCAAGGAGCGCCGGGAACCGGCTCGCTGAGGGCGCCTGAGGTCCGCCCGGCGGGCAGCCAGGTCGGTACGCCGTCTGGCGGCGATCTTGGTCAGGTTCAGCACGGGCGGAGGGTAGGCTGCCTAGGCGCAGTCGATGTGCGCTGTGCGTTCATGCTGTGGAAGTTTCCTGTGGCTCCGTTTCAGCGGGGTTAATCCTGCCTGGCCGCCGCTGGGCCCGCTTGACCGGTCGATTGGCCGTTAGGCTGGATGGTGACAATGGACGACGATCAGCGCACGCCCGACGACGTGCTGACCGGACCAGGTGGAGATGACCGGATGCCGCAGTCCGATAGCCCGATCCCGGCGGGCAGCAGCGCCGACCCCGAGGCGCCGCAGGATGAGGCCGCCGCTGAAGAGGCCGATGGCGAGCCGGAAGAGAAGGCGACGCGCGGCCGGTGGTCGTTCCTGACCGAGATGGTCGTTCTCTTCGCGGTCGCGCTGACTATCGCGCTGCTGATCAAGACGTTCGTGGTGCAGCCGTTCTACATTCCGTCCGGCTCGATGATGAACACGCTGCTCGTGGGCGACAAGGTGCTGGTGAACAAGCTGGTTTACCACGTTCGTCCGATTGACCGCGGCGACGTCATCGTGTTCGACGGGTCCGGATCCTGGGATCCGCCGAGCGCGAGCCAGCCGGTCACCCACAACCCGGTCAAGCGCGTCTACGACGACACGTTCGGAGCACTGTTTCACTCGGTCGCGGGCCTGTTCGGCACTGCGCCTGGTCAGACGGACTACATCAAACGGGTGATCGGCGTGCCCGGCGACCACATCGTCTGCTGCAACTCCAAGGGGCAAATTAAGGTCAATGGCGTCGCGCTGTCCGAGAGTTCGTACGTCTTCCCTGGTGAACGGCCTTCGCAGGAGCCGTTCAACGTATATGTGCCGCCCGGTCGGCTGTGGGTGATGGGGGACCACAGGGAGGAATCGGCTGACTCCCGCCTGCATGATTGCGCGTACTCCGATCCTGAGGTGACGTGCGTCCCCTATGACCGGGACGGAACCATTCCCGAGAACATGGTGATCGGCCGGGCATTCATGATCGTCTGGCCGCCAAGCAGGTTCCGGGTCCTGCCCATTCCCGCGACCTTTGACCAGGCCAAACTCGTGAAGGCCGACGGCGGGCGGGCCTCGCCGACCGGCTTGACCTCGGCCGCTCTGGCTCAGTCTGCCGCCGGGATACCGATCAAGCCCTCGGCGCCTTATCTTCCGCTCGGCATCGGCTTTGCGGGAGCGGTGCCGTTGACGCTGGCTGAACGCTGGCTTCGGCTTCGGATCGGCGCCAGGCGCAGGCGTAACCGGCAGGGGTGACGACCACGGCCGGTAAGACTCGGGCGGGGAAGACGCGGCACAGGCCGGCGGCGAGGGGTTCCGGGCGGTCCTCCCCCCGGGCCAGCACTAGAGCTGCGCTTCCGGTAGTCGAGCGGCCGATTGGGTATACGCCGCGGCGAGGCAGCGGCCTGACTGGGTACGAGCGGGTCCTTGAGCGTGCGGGATTCGGGCCCGTTGCCGGTATCGATGAGGCCGGACGCGGGGCGTGCGCCGGTCCGCTGGTGGTGGGGGCCGTCGCCCTCGGCCGGCTCGATGGTGCGCGGTGGGCCCAGGTGGCCGATTCCAAGCTGCTGACCGCCAAGGCCAGGGAAGAGGCGTACGCGCACATCACCCGGTTGGCGCTGGCCTGGAACGTGGTGATCATCGGTCCGGGCGAGATCGACCGGCGCGGCCTGCATGTCTGCAACGTTGCGGGCATGCGCCAGGCGCTAGCCGGACTCTCGGCGGCGCCCGGCTACGTTCTCACCGACGGATTCGCGGTGCCAGGTCTGGCCGTGCCCGCACTGGCGATGTGGAAGGGCGATCAGGTGGCGGTGTGCGTCGCCGCGGCCTCGATCGTGGCCAAGGTGACCAGGGACCGGATCATGTCCGGGCTGCATGGTGAGTATCCCGAGTACGGGTTCTCCCGGCATAAGGGGTATTCGACGCCGAGCCACATGGCGGCGCTCGACCAGCATGGTCCGAGCCCAGTGCACCGTCGCTCGTTCGTCAACGTATCGAGCCGGCAAGGGTCGACAGGGGGTCGTCCCCCTTGGCCGGCACCGCTCGATGATCCGTTCGGCCTTGATGAACTGATGCCTGACGACGCGGCGGCTCTGGACTCCGGGCGTGATGGTCCTATCGTGGAGTTGATCGCGGGTTCGGAGGGGAGAACATGAGCGCGGAGGACCTTGAGAAGTACGAGACCGAGATGGAGCTGCAGCTCTATCGCGAGTATCGCGACGTCGTCGGTTTGTTCTCGCATGTGGTCGAGACCGAGCGCCGGTTCTACCTGACCAACGATGTTGATCTTAAAGTACGTACCGCTGACAACGGCGAGGTCTTCTTTGAGGTCACCATGCACGACGCCTGGGTCTGGGACATGTACCGCCCGGCTCGGTTCGTGAAGAACGTCAGGGTCGTGACCTTCAAGGACGTGAACATCGAGGAGCTGGCCAAGAGCGATCTGCAGCTTCCGGAGGACTCTTAGTCTTCCGGCTCGCGGGCCGTTGCTTTGTCCACAGGGCTGGCGATGCCGGTCCGGCGGCTGGCGCAGAATCCACAGCGGCCAATCTGGGTCCGCGCGCGAGGCCATCCCTTCGGCAGGCTCGAAGCCGGAGGTGATGCCGCTTGCATCCCAAGGACGTTCTCGGCCAGCGCGGCGAGCAGCTGGCTTCTGAGTACCTCTCAGGCGCCGGGTTCCGAGTGCTCGACCGGAACTACCGGTGCGCGGAAGGCGAGATCGACATCGTCGCCGCCGAGCATCGTGTGCTGGTGGTGTGCGAGGTCAAGACCAGGTCAAGCGTTCAGTACGGCCTGCCGATCGAGGCGGTGACCCGGCAGAAGGTTCGGCGGCTGCGGCGATTGGCCGTTCGCTGGGTGATATCGCATCCGGTGACGTTCGACGAATTGCGGGTCGATGTGATCGGGGTGCTGAAGTCGACCGCCGGGGACTTCACGATCGAGCATGTTCGCGGGGTGGGATAGATGGGACTAGCCCGCGCACACGCCATAGCGCTCGTCGGGGTGCAAGGCCATCCCGTGGAGATCGAGGCCGATATTGAGAACGGCCTGGTGACGCTCCTGCTCGTCGGGCTCCCCGACACCGCACTGCGGGAAGCTCGGGACCGGATCAGGGCCGCGATCATCAACAGCGGGGAGAGCTGGCCCAATCGCAGGATCACCGTCGGCCTGTCGCCGGCCAGCCTGCCCAAGCGAGGCAGCAGCTTCGACCTGGGCATTGCCGTGGCGATCCTCGCCGCCTCGGAGGCGGTTCCCGAGGCGGGCCTTGAGGGGCTCGTGCTCATGGGTGAGCTCGGGCTGGACGGCCGGATCCGGCCGGTCACCGGTGTGCTGCCCGCTGCCGCGGCGGCGGCCGCGGCCGGGTTCACGGCCATGGTCGTGGCGCCCGAGAACGCGGCCGAGGCCGCGCTGGTGACGGAGCTGAAGGTGGTCGCCGCACCGACGCTGGGCATGCTGACGGCCTGGCTCCGGGTCGGCCTGCCATCCGATGACTCGACTGTCCGCGTCCTCGAGGCCGGGCGGGAGATCGGGGAATACGCGGGCGGCCCGCCTCAGGTGCCGTCGTCGTCGGGCCGGGGCCGCCGGAGTGAGGCCGGGAAGGACCTCGCGGATCTGGTCGGGCAGCCGGTCGCCCGGCGTGCGGCCGAGATCTGCGCGGCCGGGGGCCACCATCTGATGCTGCTCGGGCCTCCGGGGGTTGGCAAGACGATGCTCGCCGAGCGAATCCCGACGATCCTGCCGAGGCTTGATCCGGCCGCGGCGCTTGAGGTCAGCGCGATCCACTCGGTCGCCGGTACCCTCCCGGCCGGTAGCCCGCTGATCGTCGAACCGCCGTTCTGCGCGCCGCATCACACCTCGACCAGGGCCGCGATCGTCGGCGGCGGCAGCGGCGTGATCAGGCCGGGAGCGGCGTCGCTCGCGCACCATGGCTGCCTGTTCCTCGATGAGGCGCCTGAGTTCGCGCGGGACGTGCTCGACGGGTTGCGCCAGCCGATCGAGTCCGGCGAGGTCGTGATAGCCAGGGCCGGGGTGACGGCGCGCTTCCCGGCCAGGTTCACGCTGATCCTTGCGGCTAATCCGTGCCCGTGCTCGAGTGGGAGGACGACCGGGGCGGCGTGCAGTTGCACGCCGACAGCCAAGCGTCGCTACCTGGCCCGGCTGTCAGGGCCGCTGCTCGACCGGGTGGACGCCAAGATCGAGTTCCTGCCGGTCAGCCGCAGGGAGCTGCTCAGCGACCGAGCATTCACCGAGTCCAGCGCCACAGTCGCGGTCCGGGTGGCAGCGGCCAGAGAGCGGGCTGCCGAGCGGCTGGCCGGCACTCCGTGGCGGCTCAACGCGCAGGTTCCCGGCAGCGTGCTGCGCAAGCGGTTCACGCCGTTGCCAGGCGCCTTAAGGCCGCTGGAGCGGGCCATGGACCTTGGCCGGGTCAGCGCCAGAGGCGCCGACCGGGTGATCAGGCTGTCCTGGACGCTGGCCGATCTCGGCGGTATTGACCGGCCAGGAATCGATGAGATCGGCTACGCCCTCGGGCTCTGGTCAGGGACGCCGCTGTGATGGCGGCGCAGGCCGATCCGGCCTGGTGCTCCGACGAGCGCTACGCCAGGATCGGGCTCAGCATCCTGGGCGAGCCCGGAGATCCGGTCCTCGGCGCGCTGATGGGGGCAGTGAGCGCGGCCGAGGTCATGCGGGTCGTCTTGACCGGGGCTGATCTGGGCCTGATCGATCTGGAATTGTTTGGTGAGGGCTTGCAGGCCAGCGCGCTCCGCACCTCGGCCGTCGATCGCGTCGTAAAGCGCATGCGCTCGCGGATCGCTCAGCTGCCCTCGCTTAAGCGGCTCGATGTCTGGCAGGGCCTGGGTCTGCGCCTGGTCGGCCCGGGCGAGCCGGAGTGGCCGAGCCAACTCGACGACCTCGGTGATGGCCGCCCGCTCGTGCTCTGGCTACGCGGTGCGGGCGATCTGCGGTTCGCCTGCCTCAGATCGGCGGCAGTGGTCGGCTCCCGGGCGGCGACCGCATATGGATCGCTGGTGGCGACCGAGCTCGCGGCCGACCTGGCCGCGCGGTCGATGACGGTGATCTCCGGCGGTGCCTACGGCATTGATGCCTGCGCTCATCGCGGTGCGCTGTCGGCGGGCGGGTCGACGATCGCCGTGCTCGCCAGCGGGCTCAGCTTTGGCTACCCGAAGGGGCACAGCGAGCTGTTCGCCACGATCGGAGAGTCCGGTGTGATGGTGAGCGAGAGCCCGCCCGACAAGGCGCCGAACCGGCCCGGGTTCCTGGTCAGAAACCGCCTGATCGCCGCCTTGAGCCGAGGGACGGTCGTGGTCGAGGCCGCGCTGCGCAGCGGAGCGCTGAACACGGCCCGGCATGCGGCCGATCTCAACCGCCCGGTCATGGCCGTGCCCGGCCCGGTCACTTCGCTTCAGTCGGCCGGCTGTCACGAGCTGATCAAGGATTGGGGAGCCACCTGCGTGACAAGCGCCACCGACGTGACCGAGTTGATCGCACCGCTGGGTGAGTCCGGCCCAGGGGCGATTGGTGAGCCGGCGGTCCCGGCCGAGTACCTCGATCCGGTGACGGCCGACGTGCTGCGGTGCATGAGCGGCCGGACCGGGCGCGGCGAGGCCACGATCGCCACGCTCGCCGGCGTCGATCTCGATACCGCGATGCGCTGCCTGGGCCTGCTGGCCGCCTCCGGCTACGTCGAGCGCTGCGAGAAAGGCTGGCGCACCAGAAAGCTAGCCAGAGAATCCAAGTGACTACAGATGACTCTCTATGACTACAATAGAGTCATGGCGAAGCGAGCGGCGACTCCCGTGAGATTCGACTCAGACGTGGCAGTGAGGCTGGCTGCCTTTGTCGCGGCCAGCCCGGGCCTGTCACTGTCGTCGGCAGCCAACCTGCTGGTCGATGAGGCGCTCCGCATGGGTGAACACCCTGGGATCGTGTTCCGGCCGGGCACCACTGGACGCCGGGCCGGGCTAGCGGCGGGACCGGACGTCTGGGAGATTGTCCGGGCGCTCAAGTCGGCCAAGGAGGCGGAGCCCGGGCTTTCCGCTGACGAGTTGCTTGAGTTGATTGCCGGCAATAGGGGAGTCCACGTCGAATTGCTCAAAAGAGCGATCCGATACTGGGCCAGCTACCCGGAGGAAGTCGACGCCGAGATCGCCGCTGCCGACGCCGCCGAAGAAGCCGCCGAAGCCGCCCGGCGCCGCGAGCAGCAATTGCTCGGGTGAGCCGTCGGCAGCCCGTTACTTCTAGATGAGATGTTCTCCGATGCCATCGCCGCGAGGCTAAGGGCGATGGGGCATGACGTTCGCTCTGCTGTCGCCAGCCCCGAACTGATCTTGGTCTCCTCTAAGACGTTTCGGCGGAACCGTCATCTCGAGAGCGCGATCGTCGGCGCTCTGGCCAAGCTCCTCGCGGCGGGCGGAACGCTCAGCGAAGGTCAGGTGGTGTTCCTGCAGAGGCCGGAATCCTAGCTGGCAACCGCGTGATCGACGCCGGGGCTAGCGGCGTGGCTAGGCGCGGCCCGTTATCGGTAGGCGCAGACTGGGGACGTGAATGAGGGTGCGTCGGGCTCGGGCGGTCTAGCTGGGTCTGGAGCGCTTGAGGCGTCTCTGGAGGCGTTCGAGCGGCATCTGGCGGCTGAGCGCGGATTGTCGCCGCACACGGTTCGGGCGTACCTGGGCGACATTCGCTCGTTGCAGGCGCATCTGGAGCAGTGCGGGATCGCCGAGGTTGCCGAGATCGACATCGCGGTGTTGCGGGCCTGGCTGGCTACGCAGCACGCGGCCGGGCAGTCGCGGGCAACGATCGCCAGGCGGGCGGCGGCGGCTCGGGCGTTCACCGCCTTCGTCCACGAGCGAGGGTGGCTGGCCGCAGATCCTGCGATACAGCTTGGCAGTCCCAAGACCAAGCGCCACCTTCCCGAGGTGCTGGCTGCCGATGAGATCGTCGCGGTGCTTGAGGCGGCCGGGCCGGGCGGCCGAGCCGGGGAAGGGAGCGCCGGGGAAGGCAGAGCCGGGGACGGGAATGGCGGCGGAGCGATCGAGTTGCGGGATAGCGCGATCATGGAGTTGCTGTACGCCACCGCGATCAGGGTCAGCGAGCTTTGCGGGCTGGACATCGATGACATCGACGACGAGCGCCGGACCATCCGGGTGCTGGGCAAAGGCGCGAAGGAGCGGGTCGTGCCGGTGGGCATCCCGGCAATCCGGTCAGTCGACCGGTGGCGTCAAGAAGGACGGCCACAGGTAGCGGATTCGTTCTCGGGGCCGGCCCTGTTTCTCGGCGCGCGGGGCAAGCGGCTTGACCCTCGAACCGCACGGCGAGTGGTGCACGCCAAGATCGCCGCATCAGGCATCGAGGCGGACACCGGCCCTCACGGGCTGCGGCACACTGCCGCGACGCATCTGCTCGAGGGGGGAGCGGATCTGCGGAGCGTCCAGGAACTGCTTGGGCACGCATCGCTCTCGACGACTCAGATCTACACGCATGTCTCGATCGAGCGCCTGATCACCGCCTACCAACAGGCCCACCCGAGAGCCTGACCTGAGGTCGGCCGGTCCCGCGGGTTCGGCCCTGAACTGGCTGCCACCGGAGGGTCAACAACTACGGACTTCCTTCGTCGCGCTGCGTTCCGCCAGCAACTGCGAACTGCGGTTACTGGCGGGATTGCTGGGGCCAGTGTCTCTGGATTGTCGACAGGTCGACTAGCTGGGTGGTGCGGGGGCTGGGCGTGTCGCCGGTCTGGTGCTTGCCGGAAGAGGATCCGGCAGATGAATGCGCATATTCATCCTGGAAAATCCGGATGAAACCGCATATTCATCTGTTCCGGAAGACGATCCGGCAGATCGGTCTGGGGCGAGTGTGGCCAGTTGGCCTTCGCGTGAGTGATGTGACTTGAGATGACTCACGACTCCGGCTTCCAAGCTGGCCCCTGCGAGCCCACCGTTCGCTCGGGACCAGACCCCGTGCACCAAGCCGACCGCTGGAGCACCTCGTGCGCACTAAGTGAGCCAGCCCGGCTGGCTGGGGGGTGCGGAGGCCGGGTGCGGCGCGGGGGGCTGGCTGGGGGGTGCGGGGGCCGGGTGCGGCGCGGGGGGCTGGCTGGGGGGTGCGGAGGCCCGTCGTCGGCTCTGGGTGCTTGGCGGGCGCGGTGGATCCGGCTGGATGTAGAATTCTTCCAGACCCAGAGTTCGTCGGCTCTTGCCTGCGTGCACTTGCCGGCGTTCGCTGAGGCTAATTCGCGCGTCCGCAAGCTGTTCGGGAGTCCGCATCACTCCTCCCAAGTCGAACGCACCTCATCGGTCCGCGGGAGTACCCGCGGCGAGGCGCGTACGGACGCCAGGCCAAACCGAATGCGCTAACGCCTGCGGGCGGGCGCACTGACAGGAAGGACACCGGCATGGCTCCGGTCGTCACCATGCGGCAGCTGCTGGAAAGCGGCGTCCACTTCGGTCACCAGACTCGCCGCTGGAACCCGAAGATGAAGCGGTTCATCTTTACCGAGCGCAACGGCATCTACATCATCGACTTGCAGCAGTCGCTGCTGTTCATCGACCGCGCGTATGAGTTCATCAAGGAGACCGTCGCGCACGGCGGCTCGGTGCTCTACGTCGGCACTAAGAAGCAGGCGCAGGAAGCGATCGCCGAGCAGGCGCGCCGAGTGGGCATGCCCTACGTGAACCAGCGCTGGCTGGGCGGCATGCTGACCAACTTCTCGACCGTGTACAAGCGGCTGCAGCGGCTGAAGGAGCTCGAGGAGCTCAACTTCGACGACGTCGCTGGTTCGAACATGACCAAGAAGGAACTGCTGCAGCTGCGGCGTGAGCGGGACAAGCTTGAGCGCTCGCTCGGCGGCATCAGGGACATGGCCAGGGTGCCGAGCGCGATCTGGGTGGTGGACACCAAGAAAGAGCACATCGCGATCAGTGAGGCCCGCAAGCTGAACATCCCCGTCATCGCGATCCTGGACACCAACTGCGATCCCGACGAGGTTAACTACCCGATCCCCGGCAACGACGACGCGATCCGCAGCGTGGCGCTGCTGACGAGGGTCGTGGCGGACGCGGTGGCTGACGGGCTCATCGCCAGGGCCGGCCGCGCGGCGGGCGAGGAGAAGCCGACCGGCGACGCTCAGATCGGCGCCGCAGAGCCACTGGCCGAGTGGGAGCGTGACCTGCTCGAAGGTCGCTCGGTCAACAACGCTGGCGCCAGAAACGGTGCCGCCAACGGTGGTGCCGCGAACGGCGGTGCTGCGAACGGCGGTGCTGCGAACAGCGGTGCTGCCAACGAAGGTGCCGCCAACGAAGGTGCCGCAAACGAAGGTGCCGCAAACGGAGACGCGAGCAATGGCGCCGCGGACGTAGCCGCATCAGCGAACGGCACCGCCACTGAGGTGGACGCCTCGACCGGGACGACCGGCATCCACGCCGAAGCAGCTTCTGAGGCCGACGCCAAGGCGGCCGAGCAGATCGACACCGTGGTCGAGCCCGTCGAGGCAGTTGCCAGCGACGTCGAAGCGACAGAATAGCCATACAGACGACGGCCGGAGCCGCCCAGGCCCCAGGGATCGCCGAACGTTCGGATCGGCGCCCGACAGCCCGCAGGCGGCTACCGGCCACGGCCGGCCACCGGCCACCGGCCACCGGCCACCGAACCCGGTCGGCCACCGGCCACCGGCCACCGAACCCGATCGGCCACCGGCCACCGAACCCGGCCGGCCACCGGCCACCGGCCACCGAACCCGGTCGGCCGCCGCCCACGGTCCGCCAGACCACCGGCTCGGCACCGCCAGCCGCAACCCAAGCCGCCAACCAAGTGACAGGTCAGTCACGATCCAGAGGCACCACCCAGGGGCTGACCGGACGAGAACTGCGAGAGATGAGGACATGGCGAACTACAGCGCCGCTGATGTAAAGCGGCTTCGCGACCTGACCGGGGCGGGCATGCTCGACTGTAAGAACGCCCTCGTCGAAGCCGACGGCGACGTCGAGGCCGCGGTGGAGGCACTGCGCATCAAGGGCGCCAAGGACGTGGGCAAGCGAGCCGGACGCACGGCGGGCAACGGGCTCGTGACCTCGGCCCTGGATGGCACGACGGCCGGGGTGCTGCTCGAGCTCAACTGCGAGACCGACTTCGTCGCGAAGACCGACATGTTCCAGCAGGTCGCCGCCGACATCGCGGCGGCCGCGCTGAAGGCCGGCGTCACCGACCGGCTTGAGGTGCTCGCGCTGACCGTCCGCGACAGCCAGACCACGACCGAGCTGATCGAGGAGGCGAGCGCTTCGCTCAAGGAGAAGCTCGAACTCGGCCGGTTCACCGCCTACAGCGGCGGATACATCGCGAGCTACCTGCACAAGTCGGACCCTGGCCTGCCGCCCACTCTCGGCGTGCTCGTCGACACCGACGAGGCCGGTGCCGGCGTGGCCCTGGACGTAGCCCACCAGATCGCCGCGATGCGCCCGCAGTACGTCACCAGGGACGAGGTGCCGGAGGACGTCGTCGCCAACGAGCGGCGCATCGCCGAGCAGGTCACCCGCGAGGAAGGCAAGCCAGAGCAGGCGATCCCGAAGATCGTCGAAGGCCGGCTGAACGCCTTCTTCAAGGATGTCGTGCTGATCGAGCAGCCCTCGGTCAGGGACCCGAAGAAGACAGTGAAGAAGTTGGTCACCGAGGCTGGCGCAACCGTGCGCGGCTTTGCCAGATTCCAGATCGGGCAAGCTAGCTGAAACACGAAGCTGCACCACCAAGCGGACACACCAAACTGAAATACCTTCAGTGACCGAGGCGAGCTGAGGTGAGGGGAGCCCACTTTGCCAGGTAGCACCTTTGCGGGGGACGGTGCTGTTGCGAACGGTACCGCCGGGTCGGATTCAGCCGATCTCGAACTGCACAACCAGGACGTTCACCTAGCCGACCAGAGCCTAGCCGACCAGAACCTGACCGACCAGAACCTGACCGACCAGTTCGCTAGGGGCGACTTCCTCAAGGACGAGAACCAGAGCGACGATCCCGAGTCCGCCTATGACAGCGGCGAAGACCGCTACGTCTGGCACCGCGTGGTGCTCAAGTTGTCCGGCGCGGCCTTCGCTGGCGGTAACGGTGAGCGCCTCGGCATCGACCCGGACGTCGTGCTGCACGTAGCCGGTGAGATCCGGGATGCGCTGCGGCTCGGCGTCCAGGTCGCCGCCGTGGTCGGCGGCGGGAACATGTTCAGGGGCGACGAGCTCGCCAAGCGCGGGATCGACCGGGCCCGGGCCGATTACATGGGCATGCTCGGAACCGTGATCAACTGCCTGGCTCTGCAGGACGTGCTCGAGAAACTCGGCGTGGAGACCAGAGTCCAGACCGCGATCACGATGGGCCAGGTCGCCGAGCCGTACATCCCCAGGCGGGCGATCAGGCACCTGGAAAAGGGCCGGGTCGTCATCTTTGGCGCCGGCATCGGCGCGCCGTTCTTCTCGACCGATACCTGCGCCGCGCAGCGGGCACTGGAGATCGGCGCCGAAGCGGTGCTCAAGGGAACCCAGGTAGACGGCGTGTACGACGCCGACCCTCGCAAATCGCCCGAGGCTCGCCGATATCACTGGCTTGACTACAGTGATGTTCTAGTTCGAGAGCTTAAGTTCATGGATGCGACGGCGGTTAGCCTGTGCATGGACAACGATCTGCCGATCGTCGTATTCGACCTGATGGGCCAGGGCAACGTGGTCCGGGCCGTGCGAGGCGAGTCGATCGGCACGCTGGTAAGCAGGAACGGCCAGGGCAGGAACGCGCACGACAGGAACGGGCACGGCAAGTAGCGAGCACGGATGAGGAACGGATACTGAGGAGCCGCAATGATTGACGACACTCTTCTCGAAGCCGAGGAGAAGATGGAGAAGGCCGTCGCGGTCGCCAAAGAGGATTTCGCGAACATCAGGACCGGCCGCGCGCACCCGTCGATGTTCGGCAAGATCACCGTTGAGTATTACGGCACGCAGACCCCGGTCAACCAGCTGGCGTCGTTCCACATGCCTGAGCCCAGGATGATCGTGATCCAGCCATTCGATAAAGGCTCGCTGGCGGCGATCGACCGGGCGATCAGGAACAGCGACCTCGGCGTGAACCCGAACAACGACGGCGCGATCATCCGGGTGGTCTTCCCCGAGCTGTCCGAGGAACGGCGCAAGGATTACATCAAGGTCGCCAGGCATAAGGCCGAGGACAGCAGGGTGTCGATCAGGAACATTCGCCGGCACGCCAAGGACGCGATCGACAAGCTGGTCAAGAACGGCGACGCGGGCGAGGACGACGGCCGGCGCGGCGAGGCTGAGCTTGAGAAAGTCACTCACACCTACGTGGCGCAGATCGACGATCTGCTCAAGCACAAGGAGACAGAGCTACTGGAGGTCTAGCGTCGCTCAAGGTATAGCCTTTGCCTCTTAATGAGGATCATCTCGCCGCGAGCCGCAGCTAGAACCAGCCGCCGCTAGCTGGCTGAAGAACAGGCGATTCGCGGGAAGGCACAGGCTGAGTGAGCGAGCGAAAGACGATCGAGACCGGTCGCAACCTCTTGGCCGCGACAGCGGTAGCGCTCGGCCTCGGTGCGATCGTGATCGTGACGCTGCTGACGGTAAAAGTGCTGTTCCTGGCGTTCGTGGCGATTATTGTCGGCGCGGGCCTGTGGGAGCTCAACCACGCTCTTAGCACTCGCGAAATCAAGCTGCCGGTCATTCCGATCGCGGTTGGCGGCGCGACGATGTACGCGCTCGGATACTGGCGCGGTCCTCTCGCTGTGCTGGCGACCCTGGGCCTTGCTTTCATCCTGATACTTGCCTTCCGGCTATCCGGCGGAGCAGCTGGATTCGTCCGCGACGTGACCGCCGGCAGCTTCGTTTTGCTCTACCTGCCGACCGCCGCCACGTTCGTCGCGCTGATGCTGGCGGCGCACGACGGGGCGCACCGGGCGCTGCTGTTCCTGATCCTCGCGGTGTGTGCCGACACCGGGGCGTATTTCTCTGGCATCCTGTTCGGCCGGCACCCGATGGCGCCGAAGATCAGCCCGAAGAAGACCTGGGAGGGCCTGGCCGGCTCGGTCGTGCTGTGCTTGGCTGCCGGGACCCTCGGCATGACCCTGCTGCTGCACAGCAAGGTCTGGTACGGCCTCGTGCTCGGTGCCGCCGCCGTGACCGCGGCCACGCTCGGTGACCTGGTCGAATCGATGATCAAGCGCGACCTCGACACCAAGGACATGTCCTCGATCCTGCCCGGGCACGGCGGGGTGCTGGACCGGATCGACGCGATGCTGGTGGTCGCGCCCGTCGCGTGGCTGCTAATGACGATCTTCCTGGGCCGCCGCTAGCCGGACCGCGGCTCAGCAGCCCAGCCCTGCCCAGCCCTAGCTGACCACCCAGCTCCTGGACTGCGACGCCATCTGGTTCACCAGGCTGGAGGATCCCCGGCTCTGGGCAAGCAGCCGCTCCCGGTTCGTGACCGGGATCAGCCACAGCCACTTCACCGGCTCGCCCGTGACGGTGAACCCGGACAGGTCAGGAACCTCAGGACCGAGCAGCAGCGCGGGATCGGAGAGGAACATGATCGCCTCGTTGCCGTGCCCGAGCGGGAACGACGACGGCTCGTGGTACCAGCGGATCGTCTGGCCGGACCCGATCCAGCTGATCTCCCGCCACGGGTACTGGGCCAGCCACAGGAAGATCCTGGCCGCCTGGTTGCTCGGCAGCGTGGTGGCGACGGCCAGCTCGACCCTGGCCTTCTCGCCCGAGCCCGATCCGGCCTGCTCGACCACCGGCATCCGCTGGCAGCTCATGCCCACCGTGGTCAGCACCGTGTAGGCGCGCCGTCCGGCCGGCGGCCGCTCAGAGACCCCGACGACCGGCGGCTTGTTGCCGGACACGTCCCAGTACCGGGCGCCAGGACCGAGCCGGTCAAGCAGGTGACCCAGCATGCCCTGCTGGAACTGAGCCCAGGCGTCAGGATCCAGCCGCCACTGCCAGAAATCCTCGGCCTCGTTCACCCTCGGGCCGAGGCCTTCCATAGCCTCATCAAGCGACCAGCCGAACGGGGTCTGGCCGATCACGTCCCTGCTATAGCCGGGCATGCCTTTGGACATGTCAGACCAGCCGGGGATCACCGCCATCACTTCATTGCCCTCGAGAATGGCGACGCCGTCGCCCTCCTCGAACCACACCGCGCGCAGCGAACCCTGGTTCAGCGGCGGCCGCCCCTCCGGATGCCGGGTGTAGCCTTCGGGCATCTCGGGGGCGTGGCCGGCGTCCAGCAAGCCGAGATCGATGTCGGCCGGCGCCCGCCGGTGGTTGGCGAGCCAGGTCGCGGCGATCGGCTCGGTGCGGTCGTGCATGTAAGCGGCTGTGGTCCATCCGTCGTATTCCACGACCACGCGTCTGCTGCCGTAGGGGCTTTCGCTGTCGAGCAGGGTAACTGGACGGCCTGGCTCGGCGGGTACCCTGGACTGGCCGCGAGAGCGCGTGTTCTGCATAGCATTGAAATCTATCCACATTCCGCAGATCACGTGGCGCGGCTGCGGATACTGTGAGGGGTTTGCTTGGAGCTCGTGAGCATCGAGGCGCCTGGCCGGGTCAGGAAGCGCCCAATGCGGCACCTGTCCGATCTTGACGTGGCCGGCCGTCGCGCCGCTGTCGTCGAACTGGGTCAGCCCGGCTACCGCGCCGACCAGCTTTCCCGCCATTATTTCGGCCGCCTGACCGATTCACCTGACGACATGACCGACCTGCCCGCCGGCGTCCGGGGCGAATTGACCGCCGCGCTGCTGCCGGAGTTGCTCACCATCACCCGCGAGCTCACCTGCGACCAGGGCCTGACGCGCAAGACCCTGTGGCGCGCGCCCGACGGCTCGCTGGTCGAGTCGGTGCTCATGCGCTACCCGGCGCGGGCCACCGTGTGCGTCTCATCGCAGGCCGGCTGCGGCATGGCTTGCCCGTTCTGCGCGACCGGGCAGGCAGGCTTGACTCGCAATCTGTCGACCGGAGAAATAATCACTCAGATTTTTAACGCTTTGCGGTCGTTGAATCGAGGCGAGGTGGCCGGCGGGGTTGGGCGGATCTCCAATGTGGTGTTCATGGGGATGGGCGAGCCGCTGGCCAATTACAACGCCGTGGTAGCCGCCGTTCGGCGGATCAGCGACCCGGCCCCGACCGGATTCGGGATCTCCCAGCGCGCGATCACGGTGTCCACCGTCGGGCTGGTCCCGGCGATCCGCAAGCTGGCCGCCGAGGGGTTGTCGAGCCGGCTCGCGGTGTCCCTGCACGCACCCGACGACTCACTGCGGGACGAACTCGTGCCGGTCAACCGCCGCTGGAAAGTCGCCGAGGTGCTGGACGCGGCCTGGGACTACGCAGCCGTGACCGGCAGGCGGGTCTCGATCGAGTACGCGATGATCCGCGACGTGAACGATCACCCGTGGCGAGCCGACGCCCTGGCCCGGCTGCTGCATGGCCGGCTGGTGCACGTGAACCTGATTCCGCTGAACCCGACTCCAGGATCCCGCTGGACGGCCTCAGAACCGTCGGTAGCGGCCGAGTTCGAGGCCCGCCTCGCCGGGGCCGGGATCCCGGTCACGGTGCGCGACACCCGCGGCAGAGAGATCGACGGCGCCTGCGGCCAGCTAGCCGCAACCGCCGCCCCCTGACGGCTGACCCCAGCCCCCAAGGCCGCCTGCCCGGCCTGAGGCTGCCCGCCCGGCCTGAGGCTGGCCGCCCGCTCTGAGGCTGGCCGCCCGGCCTGAGGCTCCAATCCGGCACTTCTCATCGGTTGGACGCCACTCCTCATCGGTTAGACGCGTCTTCTCATCGATTGCGGCGTCTTCTCATCGGTTAGATCGAATATTTACCCGATATAGGGCATTTATAACTAGGGTAATCATGGGGAAGTCGTCGCAACGAGTGAGAAGACGCGTCTAACCGATGAGAAGTCGGCTGGCAGGGCGGACGCAAATCTGGCGAAACGCCCATCGGTCACCCCGCAATTAGCGCCCGACGCGACTTACTCTTGCTCGGCGCGACTTAACAGGCGCCACTTGGGCGGGACTACGACGGGCGGTCGAGGCCCTTGGTCGGCGGGCGGCAGTTTCCGCCGGGTGGCAGCCTCCGCCGGGTGGCAGTTTCCGCCGGGTGGCAGTTTCCGCCGGGCGGCAGCTTCCGGACGGGGGCAAGCTTCCGGCGGGTGGCATTTTCCTGAGTGGAGGGTGATATCGGGTGGCCCTGCTGTTGCCTGGGGTTAGGCCGGGGCGGTTAGTTTGATACCTACGCCTCGGATGGTGTGCAGGTAGCGGGGCTGCTGGGCGTTCTCGCCGAGTTTGCGGCGGAGCCAGGAGACGTGCACGTCGACGGTCTTGTCCGCGCCTCCGTAGGGCATCCGCCAGACGTGCGTGAGCAGGTCCCGCTTGGTGACTACCTGGCCGGCGTGCCTAGCGAGGTAGTAGAGCAAATCGAATTCCCGGCGCGACAGGTCCAGGTGCCGGTCATCGAGCATTGCCTCATGCGCGCCGCCGTCTAGCCGCAGGCCACCTACAACTACTGCCTCGCTTTGCTTGCCTTCCTCCCCGGAGCGCCGCAATACCGCCCTTACTCGGGCCTCGATCTGACCGACTCCGAACGGCTTGACGACGTAATCATCGGCCCCGGCATCGAGGGCGCGAATGATGTCGGCTTCATCGTCGCGCGCGGTCGTGATGACGACCGGGATTTTGCTGATCGCCCGCAGCATCCGCAGCACTTCGTAGCCGTCAAGGTCGGGCAGGCCGAGGTCGAGTATGACCAGGTCAGGTGGGCAGTCGAGGACGACTCGAAGTGCCTGCATGGCGGTCGGCACGCTTGAGACGGCGTGACCACGTTCGGTAAGCGCCCGGCTGAGCGCACTGCGAATTGCCGCGTCATCTTCCACGACTAGCAATTGCGCCATCCATTGAAAGTATCTGGTACTTCCGCATGGTGGCGTCGGGATCGGGTCTACAGAACGACCCAAAGTGCTTTTTAGTCGTACCCGTCCGTTGAGAGATTCTTAGCCAGGTCTTAACCGATCTGCGGGAAACATCACAATGTGCGGTCGATGGCCCTGCCCGGAGTGGGCGCGTGGCTGCTCGGCGCTGCATCGGCTACCGCAGGTGTTAGCCAGGCTGTCCGGCCAGCTTGGCGAATGCCTGTTTGCGGCGCCGTCAGCAGTTCTCGACTGCGGTGGTCAACGCTGACCTTGCCCGCTCAACTTCGAAAGGGCGGCCATTTCGCCCCGTCTCTTCGAGATCGCAGCGGTTGAGGCGGCAGGCCCCGTAGCAGCCAACGTCGGCGAGGACATCGACCGCACCCATCCCTGCTTTACTGCCTCTTTGCGCTCACGTTTCGCGCCCGCGTTCCTCGTCCCCATGAACGCACCGCCAGCAACATGAGCCCCGGATGACCCGCCAGTCACGGGCGGCCGCGTTCATGATCAACCCGATTCCGGGTGAAAGCGCATATTCATCTGGGACCCCGGGGGTGAATGCGCATATTCATCCGGCCACCCCGGCCCGTAGCGCCGCACCGCAACGGACGACACGCCCATGACTATTAGCCCGCGCTCCCATATCCATAGTTAACGCCGTATAAAAGCTTCAAATTAGGTTAAAAAGCTCTAATCAGGGATATGCGCGCGGCAGCGGAGTGCGGGCGGGTAGGTGGGCGGGAGCCTGGGTGAGCGGGTGCGGGACGCTGGGCTGGAGCTAGGCAGACTATGAGGCCGGATAGGGGCGGGCGGGAAGCCCGGGGGAAGGTGCGGGACGTTGGGCTGGAGCTGGGCAGACTTTGGGGCCGGGTAGGGCGGGCGGGAAGCCGGGGTTAGCAGGTGCGGGACGCCGGGCTGGAGCTAGGGAAGCCATGGGGCTGGCGAGGTGGGGCGGGCGGGCCAGGTGGGGCGGCGGGTTGGGTGCGGGGTCACCGGGATAGACGTTGGCGGTTCGAGGTACCGGATTTGGCGGACGAATCCGGGCCGGATGGATGTGCGGCTGCCCGAAGGGTTTGCTCTGGACGAAGAGTTTGCCGCGTAAAATCGCGGTTTCGCGCGGCAAACTCTTCGGCAACCGTAAAGTCTTCGCCGAAAATCGGTCATATCGGAACGGGGTTCATGATCCCGAAGACTTCACGACGGCCGCGCGGTCAACTCTTCGTGATCAACGTGCGCGGGGCCCGGGCCAGCGTGAGCGGCGGACGGGGCGGGTCGCGCCGGGCCGGTTGCGCTGGGCCGGGCCGGGTTGCGTCGCGCCGGGCCGGGTTGCGTTGTGCTGGGCCTGGTTGCGCCGGCCCCGGGTTGCGCTGGGCCGGGCCGGGTTGCGTTGGGCTGGGTCCGGTTGTGCTGGGCCGGGTTGCGTTGCGCTGGGCCTGGTTGTGCTGGGCCGGGTTGCGTTGGGCTGGGTCCAGTTGCGCTGGGCCGAGTTGCATCGGGCCGGGCTGGGTTGCGCTGGGCCCCGGGTGGCGCTGGGCACCTGGTTGCGCTGGCCGGGTTGCGCTGGGCTGGGCTGTGGTGGGTCGGACCTGGCGGTCTGGTGGGGTGAAGATGTCGGAATAGGCCTGGTGGGTGGGTTGGGGCGCTACTGTTGCGGTCGATGTCTGGTATGCCGTCATTGATCCGGTGGCGACGACGAGTCGCTGGCCGGCTCGTGCATGCCGTCTGGGCCTGGGCCAAGGATGTCGGGACGATCACCGTGCAGGAGCCCGCGGGCCAGAAGTTCGCGGTGTTCGGGGCGGGGTCGCTGATCGCGTTCCCGACCGGGTCGGTGTACGGGGAGCGGTACATCGAGATCGGCGAGGGCACGATGGTGGCTGAACTCGCGTCGGTCTGTGCCGGGATGATGCCCGGGCACGATCTCGGGACCGAGACCGTGCTGCGGATCGGGGACCGGTGCGTGATCGGCCGTGGCAGTCACATCGTGGCGCACTACTCGATCGACATCGGCGATGACGTCTATACCGGGCCTTACGTCTACATCACCGATCAAAATCACAGCTACGCCGACCCTGACCAGCCGATCGGACGGCAGTGGCCGGTGAACTCCTCGGTCAAGATCGGCGCCGGGACCTGGCTTGGGACCGGGGTAATCGTGCTGCCCGGCTCGGTGATCGGCCGGAACGTGGTGGTCGCGGCCGGGTCAGTGGTCAGGGGCGAGATCCCGGACCTGTGCGTGGTCGCCGGGGTGCCTGCCCGCGTGGTCAAGGACTTCAGCCCGGAATCGGGCTGGAAGAAGCCGGTACCGGTAGTTCCGGTGGTCCTGCCGCCGCCGCAGGCAGCGGAGTTCGTCGAGCCGGCCGTCGGCCAGTAGCAGGGCAGTCAGTCTTGCTTGCGGTGCGCACCCGGCTGGGTGCCCGGACCCTGCGCGCCCGGACCCTGCGCGCCCGGACCCTGCGCGCCCGGGCTCTGCGCGCCCGGCTGGGTGCCAGGACCCCGCGTGCCCGGGCTCTGGGGGCCTGCGTTCTTCGCCTGGTCGGTGATCGCGCGCCGAGCCGAGGACGGGCGCATCGACCGGCCGCCAGTCGACTGCCGGACGAACACCTCGCCGTGCAGTGCCCGTTCCACCAGGTCGGCCGCCTGAGCGGCGGCGGCGAGCCGCCGTCCTTCGTTGCGGTACGCGGTGAGCACCGCCTCGATCGCGCTCGGCGGCAGGTGCGGGCCGAGTTCGGTGCGGGCGGTGCGGTAGCCGCTGCGGGCGCCGTCGACGCAGGCATCTAGATGATGCCGGGCGAGCGTGGCCAGCGCGACCGGGTGCCGCTTGAGTACGCCGTGCAGCAAGTAGTCGGACGGGACGACTTCGAGCAGCCAGGCGATCGCCGAGTTTTCGAACTCCTCGCTGCCTGGCGGGTGAACTCCCGCCGGCCAGCCAGGTGGAACATATACCGTCACCACCTCAGCATACGCCAGATTCGAACAGGTGTTCTAGTCGTCTTCGCACCGATTAGTTGAGTAAAGTAAGCGGCGGCCTGGCGAACGGAGAAGTCATGGGCGAAGTCGGACGTCGGATCAAGCTCCTGGCTGGCGCCGCACTGATCGGAGCGCTGATTGTGCCGACGCTGGCGGCGAACGCCGCGCCGGCCGCCTATCCCGGCTCCGACGGCCGGATCGCGTTCGTCAGCAAGGGCAACATCTTCACGATCCTGCCGAGCGGCAAGGGCCTCGCGAAGCTCACCAGCCTCGGCCACGCTTCCGGTCCGCGCTGGTCGCCGAACGGCGCCAGGCTCGCCTACCTGTATCGCGGCAATTTGTGGATCATGAACGCCAACGGCAGTGGCAAGACCAGGATCACCGCCGGCGCGCCCAGGTACACCGATGGCCGGGCGACCTGGTCGCCGAACGGCCGCTACCTGGCCTTCGTCAAGACCCAGGCCGGTCGTTCGTTCGGCTACCTGACCAGGTACGACATGGTCACGCACCGGTTCGTCGCGTTCACCGGCTCGATCAGCGGCCCGCACGTCGTCGCGATCCTGGCGTTGCCCGGCACTGCCGTGGCCTGGCAGTGGGCGAGGAACGCGGGCGATGGGTTCGGCTCGTTCCTGCTCCTGGAGGGGGCCGCCGCCCAGTGCCAGGGGTTCCGGTTCTGCCTGACCGCGCTTGGTTTCGGCCACCAGGACCGGTACCGGAACGGGTTCGCGAGCGCCGAGTTCGACCACTCAGGGCCGACCAGGTTCACCGATCCCGACTGGTTCCCGAACCGGCCGGACTTCGCGACCCAGGTGCTGACGACCGCGGAGAACTGCCCGGCGACGCCGTGCACGCACACCGGGCTCATGCTGACCATCACATCGGATACCACCCAGCCAGGCGCGTATCAGGGCGTCTACGCACCCGACGGCGACTTCATCGCCTACGTGAAGAACGCTCGCGGCACGCCGTCGATCTTCACGCTAGAGGAGAGCCGGTTCGCCATGTTCAGCCCGGTGTTCCTGACCCGCGGCACCGAGCCCGACTGGCAGCCGATCAAGGACGGCGTCGCCAACCCGCCGCGCCCACGGCCGCAGCACGTCGTCCGGCCGGTCAAGGTCGGACTCAAGCACGACTAGCCCCGGCACCGGCACGGTAGCGCCCAGCTCGATCAGCAGCGGCCGCAGGTGCACGTCGACCGCGAACGCGTGCTGCGGCGCGCCCATGACCAGCAGCGGCAACGCCACCGAGCCTTGCAGGGCGCGGTGCGGCAGCCGGTCGAGGAACACCTTAAGCAGGCCCGTGTAGGTGCCCTTGAACGTCGGGCTGGCGACCAGCAGCAGATCGGCTCCGCACACCTGCTCGGTCGCGTCCTCGACCGCCGCCGACGGCTCTGGCAGCAGCAGCCTCCTGGCCAGAACGGACAGGTCGACGACGGTGTAGCCGGCATCCAGTCCAAGGACATCGGCAACGGCGTCGGCCGCCGCACCGGCAACATCAAGAGTGCGCGAGCAAGGTTTTGGATGACCTATTAGGACAACGAATTGCACGGGCTTTCCTCCTGGGCGACGCCGAGGCGAGTCAGGTCAGGGGCTGGTGAACAACCCGCTCAGGTCGTCGGGCACCTGCACAGGCAGATGTCCGCGCCGCTGCAATTCGGGCAGCACGCCCTCGCCGAACCAGTACGCCTCCTCAAGGTGCGGGTAGCCGGAGAAGATGAACTCCTCGATGCCGAGCGAGGCGTACTCCTCGATCCGGTCGGCGACCTCGGCGTGGCTGCCGACCAGCGCGGTGCCGGCGCCCCCGCGCACCAGGCCGACACCGGCCCACAGGTTCGGATAGATCTCCAGATCCGCCGCCGAACCCCCGCCCCGGTACTTCGAGTGCAGCGCGGCCATGCGCTCCTGGCCGGTCGACACCGACTTCGCCAGCACCTGCTGGGCATGACTGATCTCGGTCATGGTCAGCTCAGAGAGCATGTGGTTCGCCTGCGCCCAGGCTTCCCTGGATGAGTCCCGGCTGATCGTGTGCAGCCTGATGCCGAACCGCAGCTTGCGTCCGGCCTCCTCAGCTAGCTCGCGCATCCAGGCCAGCTTCCTGGCCACCTGCTGCGGCGGCTCGCCCCAGGTCAGGTACACGTCCACGTACTTCGCCGCGACCGGTCCGGCCGCCTGCGACGATCCGCCGAAGTAGATCGGCGGGATCGGGACTGGCGGGCTGAGGGTCGTCGCGCCGTGCACCTGGTAGTGATCCCCGGTGAAGTCGTACGGCTGCCCGCCCCAGGCACCGCGCACGACTTCGAGGAATTCCCCGGTGCGCTCGTAGCGCTGGTCATGGTCCAGGTGGTCGCCGAACCGGCGCTGCTCGGTGTCCTCGCCGCCGGTCACTACGTTGAGCATCAGCCGGCCCTTGGAGATCCGCTGGTAGGTGGCCGCCATCTGGGCGGCCAGGGTCGGCGAGGTCAGCCCCGGGCGGAATGCCACCAGGAACTTCAGCCGCTGGGTCAGGCCGATCAGCGCGGCCGTGGCCAGCCAGGCGTCCTCGCACCAGGTGCCGGTCGGGGTCAGCACTCCGGTGAACCCGAGCTGCTCGGCTGACCTGGCGACCTGCGCCAGGTATTCGATGGACGGCGGCCGGGTGACGGTCTGTGACTTCCGGCCGTTTAGCGCGCCGCCGCCGACAATGCCCCGGCCGTCGCCTGAGGTGGGCAGGAACCAGTGGAAGACCAGATTCATGACGTGCCTCCGAGAACGTTGTTGTACGTGGTGACGGCGAACTGCGAGAAGTTGATCTTGGCTGGGATCAGTCCGGCGGTGGCGAAGGCGTTGGCGATGCCCTGCTCGGAGCCGATGACGGCCGGCGTGATTGGCACGGGCCTGGTCAGTGAGTCATGCACGGCCGTGAGCATGACGCTGGCCGGCAGGCCCGACGCCTTGGCCCAGGTCGCCGCCCAGGCGGCCGCGTGACTGGCGGCCCAGTGATAGGCCTGGTCAAGCAGCCGCAGATAGTCGCGAATCGCCTCGGCGGTGCCCGGGTTAGCCAGTGCGGACCTTGATGCCACTACGAACGAGTAGGTCAGGCCGACCCCGGCCCCGGTCGCTAGCACCCGGGCGTGGCTCTGAGCCCGCGCCTGCTCGATAAAAGGTGACCAGATGTCCCAGGCATCGACTTGATGAGCCGAGAACGCGGCCTCGCCTTCTGGCGGCTGCAGGTAGTCGGGCGTGACGTCGTGGATGGTCAGGCCCGCCTTCTTCAAGATGGCCAGCAGGTGATAGTTCGCCGAACTGCCCTGGGTCACCGCGATCCGCTTGCCGCGCAACTGCGCCAGCGTATGGATGGGGGAGTTAGCGGGCACCAGGATCGCTGAGCCGAGCGGATTGGCCCGCAGCGCGCTGACGACCGCGATCTTGCTACCGCCCGCCGCCGCGAAGATCGGCGGCGCATCGCCGACCGAGCCGATGTCGACCGAGCCGCCGCTCATTGCCTGCAGCATCGGCGGTCCCGACGTGAAGTCAGACCACGTCACTTTGAACGGCAGCTTGCTGATCAGCCCGGCGGCGGTCAGGAGCGCCTGCGAGCCGGACCCGGCCTGGTCTCCGACGTGCAGGGTCACATCGGAGAGGTTGACCGGATCGGACGACGGGCTAGTCGGCGCCGTGACCGAGGAGGAAGGTTGCTTTCCTCCTGAAGCGGCAGTTGCTGAAGAGCAAGCCGCAGCGGCAGTTCCTGCTAGCAAGAGACCAGCCGTAAGCAGCGCTATATTGCTCCAAGGGGGACGACCCCCTTGGAGCCCCGAAACCCCAGCGGTACGTGTCTTCGCGATCATCGGGTTCCTTCCTCATTGACGCCGAGTTCGGCGAGCAGGCGAGTTCGCAGGCCGGTGAGTTCCTGGGCTGTGCGGTCGCGCGGACGCGGGGCGTCGATCTGGCTCTGGTGGCTGATCCGGCCTCCGTCGAGCACCAGGACGCGGTCGGCCAGGGCCAGTGCCTCGTCGACGTCGTGCGTGACCAGGAGGATGGCCGGGCGGTGCCGCTCCCACAGGTCGAGCACGAGCTGGTGCATGGTGATCCTGGTCAGGGCGTCGAGCGAGGAGAACGGCTCGTCGAGCAGCAGCAGGCTGGGGTCCCTGACCAATGCGCGGGCCAGTGAAGCCCGCTGGGCTTCCCCGCCCGAGAGGGTGAGCGGCCAGGCGTTCGCGCGGTCCGTGAGTCCGACCTCGGCTAGGGCCGTGGCTACGACCTCCCTGGGTTGCGGAGTGCGCAGGCCCAGGCCGATGTTGGACCAGAGCCGTTTCCAGGGGACAAGGCGGGGCTCCTGGAAGGCGATCGATACCTCACCGCGTACGTCGAGGTCGCCGGTGATCTCGCGATCCAGGCCCGCGAACGCGCGCAGCAGGGTCGACTTGCCAGAGCCGCTGCGACCGAGCAGCGCGACGAACTCGCCGGGAGCCAGGTCCAGATCGAGGCGATCGAGTATCACGGTGGAATCGAAGGACCTGGACAGGGAGCGAGCCGACACTACGTCGGCGGTCGTGAGGGCTATTGGGCCACGAAGCTCTGGCGCCACCGCAGGGCCCTCCTTTCCAGCAGCCGGACCAGGGCGTCGGTGAGCAGGCCGAGCCCGCAGTACACGAGCAGGGCCACGATGATGACGTCGTTGCGCAGGAACTGGGTGGCCTGGCTGATCATGAAGCCGAGCCCGGCGTTGGCGTTGACCTGCTCGGCCACGACCAGGGCGAGCCAGGCCACGCCGAGGCTCTGCCGCAGGCCGACCAGGATCTGGGGCAGAGCGCCGGGCAGCACGATCTGCGTGATCAGTTCGCGGCGGCGCAGCTTCAGCACCTGGCCGAGTTCGGCCAGCTTGGCGTCGACCGAGCGGATCCCGGCGAACGTGTTCAGGTACAGCGGGATCGCCGTGCCGATCGCGATCAGCAAGATCTTGGGCGTCTGGCCGATGCCGAACCAGACGATGAACACCGGGATGAGCCCGAATAGCGGGAGCGTCCTGAGCATCTGCATGAGCGGGTCGACCGCCGTCTCGCCGAATCGGCTGAGTCCGGCCGCGAGCGCGAGCAGGACGGCGGTGACGGCCCCGACCGCGAACCCCGCAGCTACCCGCTCGAGCGAGACGAGCATCGCCCCCTGGAGCGTTCCGTAGGCCGACGAGTTCGTGGTCACCAGCGAGACCGCAGTGGACCAGACCTGGGTGGGCGGCGGCAGCCTCTGGGTCGAGATCAGCCCGAACTCGCTGGCCAGCTGCCAGATGACGAGCACGATGGCCGGGCTGACTAGCCTGAGCGCGCCCTTGCTGACAGGCCGGCGTCTGGTAGTCGGTTTCTGGGTGGCGGGGCCCGGCGCGGCCGCCGTGCCAGCCCGGGGGGACGTGCCCCCGGATGTCCCCGCGAGCGGCCCGCTGATGTGCGGGTCGAGCGTGGTTTGAGATGCGGGCACGCGGCCCTCCTTCGGGGTCGTTGGCCAGGCACTATTTCGATGCTCACCGACAAATCCTAGTAAGTCAAGCGAGAAACTAGACTTTCACGAACGGATTCTCCCCGGCGCCGTGCCACCACAGAGCGCGCCCGGGCAGTCGGATACGAGTTGCCAGAGCGCTGGCGTGGGGTCCGTCCGGATACCGGTAGACTGAACTGGCCGTAGTCCGGCTACTTTCCCTCTTGTCAAACGGAGTTTTCCGCATGCCCGCCAGCCACGCCGAAGTCGTCACTGAGCTTGCCACCCGTGATGACCTGCGCAACGTCGCGATCGTCGCGCACGTCGACCATGGCAAGACGACGCTGGTCGACGCGATGCTGTGGCAGTCGGGCGCGTTCCGGGCCAACGCTCAGGTCGCCGATCGGGTGATGGACTCCGGTGACCTGGAGCGCGAGAAGGGCATCACGATTCTCGCGAAGAACACCGCGGTCACCCACGGCGGGCTGACGATCAACATCATCGACACCCCGGGCCACGCCGACTTCGGCGGTGAGGTGGAGCGGGGCCTGTCCATGGTCGACGGCGTGCTGTTGCTGGTGGACGCGAGTGAGGGCCCGCTGCCGCAGACCAGGTTCGTGCTGCGCAAGGCGCTCGAGGGCCGGCTGCCCGTGATCTTGGTGATCAACAAGGTGGACCGGCCGGACGCGCGGATCGCCGAGGTCGTCGACGCCTGTTACGAGCTGTTCCTCGACCTAGACGCGACCGAGGACCAGATCGAGTTCCCGATCATCTACGCCTCGGCCCGGGCCGGTCGCGCCTCGCTGAACCGGCCGCAGGACGGCACGCTGCCGGACTCGGCCGACCTGGAGCCGCTGTTTGGCGTGATCGCGCAGTCCGTGCCCGCGCCGTCGTACGACCCGCGCGCCCCGCTTCGCGCGCACGTAACCAACCTGGACGCGTCAGCCTACCTGGGCCGGATCGCGCTGTGCCGGGTGATATCGGGCGAGATTTCCCGTGGCCAGCAGGCCGCCTGGTGCCGTCGGGACGGCTCGATCGTGCGGGTGAAGATCTCCGAGATGTTCAGGACGCAAGCCCTGGAGCGGGTGCCGGCGCAGACCGCATCGGCCGGTGACATCATCGCGGTGGCCGGAATCGGCCAGATCATGATCGGTGAGACGCTGGCCGACCCCGAGGATCCGCAGCCGCTGCCGTTGATCACGGTGGACGAGCCTGCCATCTCGATGACCATCGGCGTCAACACCTCGCCGCTGGTCGGCAAGGGCGGGTTCGACGGTGCGGCCCGGCGCGGTCCTGGTGGCCGGGGTGGCACCAAGGTGACCGCCCGCATGGTCAAGGACCGGCTCGACACCGAGCTGGTCGGCAACGTGTCGATCCGGGTGCTGCCGACCGAGCGGCCGGACACCTGGGAGGTGCAGGGCCGGGGTGAGCTGGCGCTGGCCGTGCTGGTGGAGATGATGCGCCGGGAGGGCTACGAGCTGACCGTGGGCCGGCCGACCGTGGTCACCCGCGAGATCGACGGCACTTTGCACGAGCCGGTCGAGCGGCTGACGATCGACGTGCCCGAGGAGTACCTGGGCGCGGTGACCACGCTGCTCGCGCTGCGCAAGGGCCGGCTCGAGCAGATGACGAACCACGGCACCGGCTGGATCAGGCTTGATTTCATCGTCCCGGCCAGGGGACTGATCGGGTTCCGTACCCAGTTCCTGACCGACACCCGCGGCACCGGCATCGCGCACCACGTGTTCGAGCGGTATGAGCCATGGGCCGGCGCGATGCGGGTGCGGGCGTCGGGCTCACTGGTCGCCGACCGGACCGGGACGGCGACCGCGTACGCGATGTTCTCGCTGCAGGAGCGCGGCTCGATGTTCCTCGAGCCGGGGACCGAGGTCTACGAGGGCATGATCGTCGGCGAGAATTCCCGCTCGGACGACATGGACGTCAACATCGCGCGCGAGCGCAAGCTCACCAACGTTCGCTCGTCGACCGCCGAGGAACTTGAACGGCTCATTCCACCCCGGATGCTCAGCTTGGAGCAGGCGCTGGAATTCTGCGCTAACGATGAATGCGTCGAGGTCACGCCGACAGTGGTTCGGTTGCGGAAGACGATCCTGGACGCCAAGGAGCGGGGCCGGAACAGGGCCAGAGCTAGTCGGGAGTCATAATCGAGCCGGATGGGCCAGCCGCAAGCACTGGGGGATCCTCAAGCTCCCGGCCTGGCTCGGCGGGTGCTGGAAGCTCGGCCCGTAGCCGCGTTCAGTCTTGCTGCGAGTCGTCTTGCTGGGCGCTGTAGCGGGCGACTAGCTCGCTGATGGCGGCTAGCCGCATGGACTCGGCGTCGATCGGCTGGCCGGGCGCCGGCGGACGCCAGCCGCCGGTGATGGCCGCGTCGACGAACCCGCTGGCGTACCTGACGAGTGTTCCGACCAGCTCGGCCGGATCGGTGTCGCGCGGCCCGATGATCGCCATCATCGTGTCGTTGACCGCGGCGACGTGCTGGTCGAGTTCTGGATGGGCAATGCCTGCCAGCCGATCCAGCGCTGCCTGGCCGATCTGGCCGGCCAGGTACGGCGCTACTACGGACGCTTCGTGTTCAGCCTTTGGAACGCGACCCCGAGTGATCCCCACGATGACCCCACCATCAAATCCGTCATATCGGCTTTTCAGGCCGACCGGTTCTCGGGCGGGAGTTTACTAAGCCTGCTGGCTACTTGAGGGTGAGATAGAGGAAGCTGCCCAGACCGGCGACGAGGCAGTAGATGGCGAACGGGGTCAGCGTGCGGGACTTGAAGTACTTCATCAGGAACCGCACGGACACGTAGGCCCCGATGCCGGACACGATGCTGCCGACGAGGATCTGCCCCCGTATGCCGTTGGCCAGGGGCCCCACCAGGTCCGGCACCTTGAGCACGCCGGCGGCCAGGATTACCGGGGTCGCCAGCAAGAACGCGAACCTGGCCGCGTCCTCTCTGGCCAGGCCGCGGAACATTCCGGCGGTCATCGCGACGCCATCGCGGCTGATTCCCGCGAGCAGCGCGAGGATCTGGGCCGAGCCGATGATGACGGCCTGGCCATACCCCCAGGCGCTCAGGCGGTGATCGGCCGCGATCGCGGCCGCTGTCTCCTCCTGGCGAAGCGCCCGCTGACCGGAAGCGTGCTGGGCAATCGGCGGCCCGCCGGCGCCCACAAGTTCGGGCTCGCGTTCCCGGTCGGCCGCGATCTGCGCGTCGGCTTCCTTCGACTTGCGGGTCCTGAACCGCTCGGCGCTGAACAGGATGATGCCGTTAACGAACAAGAAGATCGCGGCCCGGCTCGGCACGCCGAAGATAACCCGGAACTCGTGCTCGAAGATCACGCCGGTGAGGCCGACCGGAATCGTGGCGAAGATGATCATCCAGGCCAGCTTCTGGTCCGTGGTCTCGATCTCCATCCGCCGGAGCGAGCTGAAGAATCCGCCGATGATCCTGACCCAGTCCCGCCAGAAGTACGCCGTCAGCCCGATCGCGGTCGCCACATGCAAGCCCACGATGAACGCGAGATAGGGAGATTCCGGTTTGGAGACGTCGAGGTCCTTGGCCCAGCTGCCGCCGATGATGGCAGGGAGTAGCACGTTGTGACCGAGACTGGAAACAGGAAACAGCTCGGTGACGCCCTGGATCAGGCCAACGACGATGGCCTCGGCGTAGGTCAGGTGGATCATGACAGCCTCTCGCTCGGCAGGTCGCCGTAGCGGCCCCGCGCCAGCAAGGATATTCATGCTGAGCGACTCGTGCGGGCAACTCACCGCACCGAGACCAATCAGGTACAACTAGCGCTTGACCAGCCTCTCAACCGCTCTGCCCGAGGGGCCACTTCTTAACTGACTCTTTACTCCTTGCCCAGAAGATCGTCGGCGAGCAAGCTGGTACGCATGAGGAAACACGGGTTAATCGTCGCCGTTTCAGTATTGGCCATTCTGATTCCAGGATTGTCGGCGCAAGCGGCCCCGGCCGGGCGGGCCGGCGCTCCGGGCTGGCGAGTTACTGCCGTCTTCGGTGAAGCGAAAGCCTTCACGAGCCTGAGCACCTTGACCGCGAGCAGCGCCAGGAACGCCTGGGCTGGGGGCGTGCTGTGCGACCGCGCTTGCTATGGCCACGGACCACAGCACCCCAGCCTGCTGATCGAGCACTTCGACGGCGTGCAGTGGACCAGGCTGAGCGCTCCGTCGGGTGAGAAGGGCGTGACGAACGGGATCACCTCTATTGGCGGCACGCCGAGCGATCTGTGGGCGACGGCTGAGAGCACGGTTCAGACCAGCCAGTCTCAGACGACCATCTCCTACCTGCTGCACCGTCAGCACGGCCAGTGGGGTGTGCGTAGGTTCCCTGATAACACGCTGGTCGGCAATCTCGTCGTGTTCGGCCCGTCCGATGTCTGGGCATTCGGTGTCACGCCGCGCGAGCAGGGTTTCGCGATGCACTTCAACGGGCGCACGTGGCGGAGATTCCCGCTAGCTGTCGCGCCGCAGGCTGTCAGCGCGACCTCGGCGAGTGACATCTGGCTGATCGGCGAGGTGCCGGCGAACAAGCTGCCCAGGCCGAGGAAGTCGGACGCGATCGCCGAGCGATGGAACGGCAGGAAGTGGCTTAAGGTCGCGGTACCAGCCGTTACCGCGCCTCCGGGTTTCGCGGGCGCCGCGGTAGGAGGTACTGGCGTCGCCGCTGGACCGGGCGAGTTCTGGGCGTCTATCTCACTCGGAACCAGCACGGGTTGCTGTGCCCTGGGCGGCTTGCTGCACTTGAAGAACGGCAGCTGGCACAAGGTGGCGGTGCCGGGCTTCGTTAAGTTCGGCGGTCCGCTGGCTCTGGACGGGCACGGCGGGATCTGGCTGATTGGCGGGAGCGGCAATCAGTTCTGGCTGCTGCACTATCAGGGCGGGCGCTGGTCACGGACACCCGATCCGAAGGTCAAAGGCGGAGTGATCGCGGCATCGAGCCTCACGTGGATACCGCACACCACGTCGGTCTGGGCGACGGCGAGCCTGGATCCGCCGTCCGACTCGTTCGGCTTCAGCCAGGCCGCCGTGCTCAAGTTCGGCCGGTAACACCGAACGGCGGGCACCCAGGGACTGGGAGCCCGCCGTTCGCTCGTGCCTTACTGGGTCTTCTTGCCTGGGACCTTGGGGGTGTCGTTGTGGACCTTGCGCGTGATCTTGCTGCCTAGCCAGACCAGCGGGTCGTACTTGCGGCCGACCACCCGTTCCTTCATCGGGATCAGTGCGTTATCGGTGATCTTGATGTTCTCCGGGCAGACCTCGGTGCAGCACTTGGTGATGTTGCACATGCCGAGGCCGAAATCGTCCTGGGCGATCTCGCGGCGGTCGGCGGTGTCGGCTGGGTGCATCTCGAGTTCGGCGACCCGCATCAGGAACCGGGGACCGGCGTAGGCCGGCAGGTTCTCTTCGTGGTCGCGGATCACGTGGCAGACGTTCTGGCACAGGAAGCACTCGATGCACTTGCGGAACTCCTGCGACCGCTGGACATCGACCTGCTGCATCCTGAACTCGCCCAGCCCGACGTTCGGGTCGGGCGCGAACGACGGGACCTGCCGCGCCTTCTCGTAGTTGAACGACACGTCGGTGACCAGGTCCCTGATCACCGGGAACGTGCGCATCGGGGTGACCGTGATGGTCTCGGTGGGCTCGAACAGCGACATCCTGGTCATGCAAGCCAGCCTGGGCTTGCCGTTAATCTCCATCGAGCACGAGCCGCATTTGCCGGCCTTGCAGTTCCACCGGATGGCGAGGTCACCAGCCTGGGTGGCCTGCAGGCGGTGCAGGATGTCGAGGACGACCTCGCCCTCGTTGGCCTCGACCTCGAAATCGACCAGCTCACCCTGGCCCGAGTCGCCGCGCCAGACCTTGAGCTTGACCTTGTTGCCCATTACTGATTCTCCTCCTGGGCGGCTGACGGCAGTTCGTCGTCGGTCATGTACTTCTTCAGTTCGCTGCGCTCGAACAGGGCGAGCAGGTCTTCCCGCATCGGGGTCATCGGCTGCTTGGTGAGCACGACTTTGTCGCCTTCGAGGGTGAGGATCAGGTTGACCTTGCGCCACTCCGGGCTCATCTCGGGGAAGTCCTCGCGGGTGTGGCCGCCCCGGCTTTCCGTGCGGGTGAGCGCAGCCTGGGCCACGCAGTCGGCGATCAGCACGATATTTCGCAGGTCGAGCGCGAGGTGCCAGCCCGGGTTATAGGCCGAGCCGCCTTCGGCGCGGACGACGGCGGCGCGCTCGCGCAGCTTTTCGAGCTCGGCCAGCGCCTGCTTGATCTCGGTCTCGTTCCTGATGATGCCGACCAGGTTGAACATCGTGTCCTGGACCTCGGAGTGCACCGAGTACGGGTTCTCCCCGACGGCGCGCTCGAGTGGCGCCAGCGCTTCGGCCTGGGCGGCCGCGATCTCGCCGTCGCTCGGGGTTGGTCGCTTCTCACCCAGGTTGTCCAGGTACTCGGCGGCTCCGAGGCCGGCCCGTCGGCCGAACACCAGCAGGTCGGACAGGGAGTTGCCGCCGAGGCGGTTTGACCCGTGCATGCCCCCGGACACCTCGCCGGCCGCGAACAGGCCAGGGACGCAGGACTCGCCGGTGTCGGGATCGACCTCGACGCCGCCCATCACGTAGTGCTGGGCCGGACCGACCTCCATCGGCTCCTTGGTGATGTCGACGTCGGCCAGTTCCTTGTACTGGTGGTACATCGACGGAAGCCGTCGCAGGATCTCCTCGGCCGGGAGTCGCGAGGCGATGTCGAGGAACACCCCGCCGTGCGGTGTCCCGCGCCCGGCCTTGACCTCGGCGTTGTTCGCCCTGGCGACCTCGTCGCGCGGCATCAGTTCCGGCGGGCGCCGGCCGTCCTGGTTGGTGTACCAGCGGTCGGCCTCTTCCTCGGTCTCGGCGTACTGGTCGCGGAATACCTCAGGCACGTAGTTGAACATGTACCGCTCGCCGAGCGAGTTCTTCAGGATCCCGCCGTCGCCGCGGACCGACTCGGTGACCAGCAGGCCGCGCACCGACAGCGGCCAGACCATGTGGGTCGGATGGAACTGCACGAACTCCATGTTCATCAGCTTGGCCCCGGCCAGGAGGGCGAGCGCGTGGCCGTCTCCGGTGTACTCCCAGGAGTTCGAGGTGACCTTGAAGACCTTGCCGATGCCGCCGGTGGCGAGCACGACCGCGGCCGCCTCGAAGACCGCGAACTGCCCGGTCTCCCTGATGTAGCCGAACGCTCCGGCGATCCGCTCAGTGCCGTTCCGGGGGGACGACCCCCCGGAACCCTCCGATGATTCAAGCAGCAGCCGGGTGATCGTCGTCTCAGCGTAGACCTTGATCATCGCCTCGGGATCGCCGAGCGTCTTGGCATCTTCCTGCTGGAGCGCGACGATCCGCTGCTGCAGGGTCCTGATCATCTCCAGGCCGGTGCGGTCACCGACGTGGGCCAGCCGGGGGTACCTGTGACCGCCGAAGTTGCGCTGGCTGATCTTGCCTTCCTTGGTGCGGTCGAACAACGCGCCCCAGGCCTCGAGTTCGTAGACCCGGTCCGGTGCCTCCTTGGCGTGCAGCTCGGCCATCCGCCAGTTGTTCAGGAACTTGCCGCCCCGCATGGTGTCACCGAAGTGCACCATCCAGTTGTCCTTCGGGTTGACGTTGCCCATCGCCGCGGCGCACCCGCCCTCGGCCATCACCGTATGCGCCTTGCCGAACAGCGACTTGGAGATGATCGCCGTCCGCTTGCCGGCCTTCCGGGCTTCGATCGCTGCCCGCAGGCCCGAGCCGCCGGCTCCGATCACTACCACGTCGTAGGGAAGTCGTTCTATTTCAGTCATGACAGGTTTGGCACCTTAAAAGAAGGTCGGGTCTTTGAAGACGCCGGCGGCGATCAGCCGGATATAGAAGTCGGTGAAGCAGACGAAGCCAAGCGAGACCCAGGCGAACTCCATGTGCTTGGCATTCAGCTTCGAAACCAGTGTCCAGGCCTTGTACCTGACCGGGTGCTTGCTGAAGTGCTTCAGCCGGCCGCCGGTGATGTGTCGGCACGCGTGACAGGACAGCGAGTACACCCACAGCAGCCCCGCATTGGCGATGAGCACCAGTGTGCCCAGGCCCATGTGGCCCCACTGCCCGTGGGCGTTCTTGAAGGCAACGACCGCGTCGGCGGTCAGGATCACGTTGAAGATGAGCGCGAGGTAGAAGAAGTATCGGTGCAGGTTCTGCAGGATCAGCGGGATCCTGGTCTCGCCGGTGTACTTGGCGTGCGGTTCACGTACGGCACACGCCGTCGGCGACTGCCAGAAGGCCCGGTAATAGGCCTTGCGGTAGTAATAACAGGTGAGGCGGAAGCCCATCGGGCCGCCAATGATGAGCACGGCCGGCGCGAGCCAGCTGAGCCAGGGGATCCAGTGGAAACCCGAGCCCTTCACGCACGTCGTGACCAGGCACGGGGAGTACAGCGGCGAGATGTACGGCGCCGCGTAGTAATCCTTGTTGACCAGCGATGCCCAGGTCAGGTAGATCACGACAGCGCCGAGGATCGCGGCCTGGAAGGCAGGGACTCGCCACCACTGATCCTGGCGCAAGGTCTTGCTGGCGATCTGCGCCCTGGTCTTGGCCGGCGACTGCGTTACCTGCGTCATTGCCATCTCCGCATCAAACCGAAAGGCCCGCTACCACAAAGCCCACTACCGAAAGGCTCGTCGCCCTGCGTTATCGCGCTGTTCCGTCGCCCAGCGGCCGCGCTGTGCGCTCGCCCGTGATCCGGTGGCGCCGCTGCTGGCCGCGTTGACCACTGAACCCTATTCCAACGGTAATCTCCGTGCCGCCTTGGGATGTGCATCGGCGGATGTGACGCTCGCAACATAGCCGGACCGCTCAGGCCCAGCTTGTCAGTTCGATTCCGAGCGCCTTGCGCAAGAAATCGACCTGGAGCAGCAGCAGGTTCTCCGCGACCTCTTCCTGCGTCGCCATGTGCGTGACGCCGGTCAGCGGCAGCACCGAGTGCGGCCGGCCTGCCTCAAGCAAGGCCGACGATAGTCGCAGCGTGTGCGCCACGGCGACATTGTCGTCGGCCAGGCCGTGGATGATCATCAGCGGCCTGGACAGCTTCGGCGCGTCCGCCAGCAGCGAGGCCCGCTCGTAAACCTCAGGATGGGCGTTGGGGTCGCCCAGGTAGCGCTCGGTGTAGTGGGTGTCGTAGAGCCGCCAGTCGGTGACGGGTGCGCCCGCGATCCCGGCGTGGAACACCTCGGGTCGCCGCAGGACCGCGAGCGCGGCCAGGAAGCCGCCGAAAGACCAGCCTCTGATCGCGACCTTCGTCAGGTCCAGGTCGGCCAGCTGCTCGGTCGCGCACAGGTCGGCGACCGCCGCCAGCGCGTCGGCCTGATCTTCCAGGGCGCAGGCGGACAGGTCGCCGGCGACCGTGCGGTCCCAGTCCGGGCCGCGTCCAGGCGTGCCGCGGCCGTCCGCGACGATCACCGCGAAGCCCTGATCGGCGAACCACTGCGAGGTCAGGTAGTCGTCGGCGGTGGCCGCCACGCGCTGGCCGTGCGGCCCGCCGTAGGGATCCATCAGCACCGGGAGGCGCAGGCCCAGGTCCGGCTCGTACCAGTGCGGGAGCACGAGCGCGGCGCGCAGGTCGCGCTGGCCGACGCTCATCAGCGTCACATTCACGCCGTGCAGGAGGGGTTGCTCGGCCAGGGAGGAGATCGTTGCGACGGGCCCGGCCGACTGGTCGCGGAGCACGACGGTGGTAAGGCCTGAAGCTTCCAGCGAGTGCCCGAACAGGACGGTGGTGCCGCCCGCCCTGACCGCGCTGGCTACGCCCAGCTCAGGTCCGTCGCCAGCCGACAGCCTCTCCAGGCCCGCCGGGCTGTAGGCCCAGACGCCGATTTCGGTTGGCTCGTCTGACGCCGCGAACAGCACCGTTTCGCCGTCCACCGACAGGACCGCCCGCAGATTCAGGCCTTCTGGGGTCACTGGCTCGGCGCTGCCGTCCGCCAGCGCGGAACCGGTGGCCACGAGCAGCCGCCGGGTCCCGTCGGCGGTCGTAGTCCAGACGATCCGGCCGTCGGAGGTCCGGCCTGGCACGCCCGGCACGATGTCCACCCAGTGCGGGTCAGAGTCCGCGCGCACCAGGCTGGTCGAGCCCGTAGCCGGGTTGATCGCCAGCAGTTGCATCTGCCGCTGGTCCCTGGACTGCACGACGATCAGCGGGCCGGCCTCGTCCCAGTCGGCGGTCGCAAGATACGGGTAGGCCGCCGCGTCCCAGCTCACCGGTACCGTTCCGCCGCTGAGACCGACCACCAGCAGCGAGACGGCGGCGTTCGGGGTGCCCGCCGCCGGATAGCCGACCTCGACCGGGCGACGATCGGGGTTCGCGGGGTCGGAGATGAACCAGTGATTGATAGGGGAGTTGTCCGCCCGGGCGACCAGCATGGCCGAGCCGTCGGGCGCCCACCAGTAGCCGCGATACCGGCCCATCTCCTCGGCGGCCACATACTCCGCCAGGCCGTAGGTGACCTCGCCGGAGGCGGCCGCGCCGTCTGGTCCGGCCGTGTGCGGACCGATCAGCTCGGTGTCCAGGCCAGTCTGGGGGTCGGTGATCCTGACCGCGCCCTCGCAGACGTAGGCGACTCGCTGACCAGACGGATCTGGCCGCGGATCGATCGCTGGCGTCAGGGCCTTGGCGGCCTTCGGGCCAGGGCCGTCTGGGGTCAGCCCGGTTGTATAAACCTGGCCGGCGACCGCGAACGCGGCCATCGTGAAGGCAGCGTCGGTTGCGAAGGCTACGACCCCGCTGGCCGACTCTCTCGATCGCTCGCGACGAGCCCGTTCCTCCTCGGGCTCGTCGGCGCCAGCACCGATCGAGTTCGGGTCGGCGACCAGCCGCGCTTCGCTGCTGGCCCGGGGGGACGACCCGCCGGAGCCCCCCGCGGTGCTGGCCGCTGACTGGCCAGGATCAGCTGGCAGATCGAGTACCCAGAGACAGGTGACCGGATCGGTACCGCTCTTGCTGCGCAGGAACGCGACCCGGCGACCGTCGGGACTGAGCTGGAACGAGCGCGGCGCGCCGAGTGAGAACTTCTGGGTCCTGGCTTGCTGGCGGGGAAACGTGTCGTCGGTCATGCCCTAGATCCTGCCAGCAGCCCCCGGCGGAGTTTTAGCTATCCTCACGGCATGGACTCCAGCGTTAACGACCGGCGGCTTTTGCTCGTGCACGCGCACCCCGACGACGAGTCGATCGGGACCGGCGCGACGATGGCCAAGTACGCGGCGCAGGGAGCCGGCGTCACCCTGGTGACCTGCACGCTCGGCGAACTCGGCGAGATCATCCCGCCCGAGCTGGCGGACCTGGCGTGGGACAAGCAGAACAATCTCGGCGAGTACCGGATCGGCGAGCTCAACGCGGCCTGTGCCGCGCTGGGCGTGACCGACCACCGGTTCCTCGGCGGCCCTGGCCGCTGGCACGATTCAGGGATGATGGGCACGCCGTCTAACGACTGGGACGGCGTGTTCTGGCGGGCGGACGTCGACGAGGCCGCGCGGGTGCTGCTCGAGGTCATCAAGGAAGTCCGGCCTCAGGTCATGGTGACGTACGACGACAACGGGTTCTACGGGCACCCGGATCACATTCAGGCGCACCGGGTCGCGTGGCGGGCGTTCGAGTTGGCCGATGGCTCGGTGACCAAGTTCTACGCGACCGCTGTCCCGAAGTCGGTCCTGTTCGAGGGCATCAAGGCCAGGCAGGCCGAACGGGCCGCGGGAGGCGAGGTCGGCGATGGTGCCGGGTCGCGGTTCGAGCACGTCGAATCGATCGACGATCTGCCTTTCGGCGTGGCCGACGACCAGGTAAGCACGGAGATCGACGCGCGCGACTACCTGGACGCGAAGGTCGCTGCCATGCGCGCGCATGCCAGCCAGATCGCGGTGGACAGCCCATTTTTCGCGCTTTCCGATGGCGTGGGACAGCGTGCGTTCGGCATTGAGTACTACACGCTTCTAGCCGGACCGCGCGGAGCCGGGCCCGGCCCGCACGGCCGGGAGAGCGATCTATTCGCGGGGATTGACTAGCCTGCATAGGGTGACCCGCGTGCAGAACGAGCCGATCAACCCGGTAGAGCCGGCGAACCCGGTCGACCAGGCTGCCAGCACCAGCCGATCGGGTCAGCTCGCCGACCCGATCCTGACGATCGTGACCTACGTCGTCCTCGTGCTCTTCGCCATGGCCCAGGCGTTGCTGGGCACCTTCTTCTACGGTGCTGGCCCGGCGCCGCTGGCCGCACTCGGGTTCGACATCGCGATCTTCGCGACGTGCCTGCTCGGCGCTTGGGGCACCGGTCGGGCATCGGGCGCTTTCGCCGTCGCGGCGGGCTGGTATCTGGTGACCTTCATCCTGGCCACCGGCACCAAGGGCGGCAGCGTTCTGATCACGGCCTCGGTCGCAGGCGAGACGTTCCTGTTCGGCGGCGCGGCCGCCGCGATGATCGGCTTGATCGTCGCGTTCACGGCCTGGTCTAGAGCCCGCCTAGCCAAGGCCGGCTACCGCCGCTGACCCCCCGCCGCACCCGCGCCCCAAATAACCGTCTTATCCGTAAAATCGCTATCCTCGATGGAGGATCAGTGGCTCTCGGCACCGCGGACGGAAGGCCTGGTGCCGAGGACGCGCGGCTGGAGTCGAGGATATTCGGGGCTGGTGTTGTGATCGTGGTCAGAGGTGGAATTGTGGCGACGCCTCCGACCGAGTCGGCCAGATGAATGCGCATATTCATGCCTCGGATTCCGGATGTATCCGCATATTCATCTGGGACAGCATGGTGATCATGAAGCAGGCAGGTGACTGGTGGTGTTACAGGGGACTGCGTGACTGAAGCGCCGAATAATGCGAAATTAACTGGTTGGGCTGATCGCTACCTGCTCGGCCAGGTGCTCCGCAAGGCGTTCCACGGCCGTGCGCAGGCGGCGGAAGTAGGCGGCGCGGCTCAGCAGAAGCTTGTTCGCGGCCTCCTCGTGGCTGCGCATGGGCTCCAGGTAGCCGGTCACGAGCACGCTGTACAGCAGCTTTTCGTTCTCGTTGTCGCCGAAGGCTTCCTGGGCGGCCTGGCGGATCAGCCGGCGCACCGACTCGGCGCGCTCGGCGACCGTGTCGCCGACGGCGAGCGGGCTGCGGGCAAGGTCGCGCGGGACCCTGAAGTTCTTCAGCGCATCCCTGACTGTCTGCAGGTCGACCGCCGGCTGCGGCGGTTCGCTGGCCGCGCTCGCGCTCGGGCCCGCTCCGGCCACGACTCCCGGAGCCGTCCCGGCCATGATCGGCTCGGCCGGAATCGTGGTTGCCGTCTGGGTAATTGACAGGCCAGGAGCCGGGTGAAGAATCGCCGGCTCGTGGGTGGCACCCAAACCGGCCAAACCGGCCGCGCCGACCACGCCAGCCGTTGCCGCCGCTCCGGCCGCCGGAATCTGACCGCGTCCCAGGAAGACCGGCGCGGTCGGGTCAGGGGCGGGCAGCCCGAGCTCCGCATAGACCTGTCCGCGCAAGAACGCGGTCAGCCCGCCTTCGCCGTAGTCAAGCCGGTAGCACTCCACGACCATCCCGCCGATTTCCACGTCGAGCTCGGTGTGGTGGACGGCGCCGATCGCGGTGGCGAACGCGACCGCGCCCGGATAGGCCGGGTCGATCGGGAGATAGGCGAACCTCGGGTTCGCCGCGCCGCAGCGCAGCACGCCGGAGACGCCGAGCATGGCCTGCACCTTGCCGGCACCGGTGAAGTCGACGGCCGCGTGCCAGATCACCGACTCGCCCTGCTCGATATGGTCGCGGGCGTGCGCGAGCCAGGGGCCGATCAGCGGGTCGCGGTAGGCGAACGCCGGTGCGCTGGCCAGGCTGACGCAGGCCATGTAGCCGCAGATGTTGTCCTTAAGATCGCGGATCACGGCGACCCGGTCGGGCGCTTCGGAGAAGAACCGGCTGGTCAGATGCCACCAGTCGAAGTTCTGGCCGACTCGCATACCGCGTTCGATCCGGTCGGCGTCGCGGTCGAGGACGGCGTCTACGCGGTAGCCGGTGTCGCCCTCCCAGCCGAATCCCCATCTCGCGACCGGGTTGTCCACCAGGTGGGCCATGTCGATGATCAGCAGCGGCTGATCATCGGCCGCGCGCGCATAGAGATAGTCAATGATCCGGCGGCGGAGGTAGCGCTCCAGCTCCTGGTTGCGCAGCCTCAGGTCGATCAGCAGCGCCTTGCGCACCAGATCGTGCAGCGTCACGCCGTCACCGACCGCCTCGGTCACGGTCAGCTCGCACAGCTGCTGGTAGGCGGATTCACCCTCGCCCCGCGGCAGCACCGCCCCCAGCAGGTCGGGGGTCGTGGTCCTGGCGATCGCCGCGATGCAGAGCGCGGACATCCGCACGTCCTTCAGCTCGGCGTGGGCGAGCCGGTGGATCAGCGACCGCAGGACCTCGGGGCTCTGCAGGTCGGTCTCGGCGTTCCAGGCCGAGTCGGCGCTGGCGGTATCGGCCGCGAGCGAGAGGGCCAACGGGGAACCGCCTGACCAGTCGATGATCGCGGGGACCCGTTCGTCGGACAAGCCGTGGGCGGCCAGCAGCTCTCGGGCGTCGTTGGCCTCTAGGCCGCGCAGGTCGAGCCGGGCGGTAAGCGACTCCCAGCCGCCGGAGAACCAGCCAGGGTCAGGATCGCCGCGACCGGCGATCAGCACCAGCGCCCGGTCGGGCAGCGTCGGGACCAGATCCCGGCGCAGGTACCCATCAAGCGCGGTCATCCGCTCATAGGAGTCGAGCAAGATCAGCGGACCGCCGCGCCCGCCCTTGCGCTGCTTCGGCGCGCCGCGCACGAGCGCTTCGAGCGCACCGGAGGCGGGACCGAGCTCACGGCCGTCGACAGAAATAACGTCCCAGCCGAGGGATCTGGCCCGGCGCGCGGCGGCGCGCAGCAATGCGCTCTTGCCGATGCCGCCCGGGCCGCAGATGTGCACGACGCTGGCGGGCGGATCGCTTTCCAGGCAGCGATCGAGGAACGCTAGCTCGGCTTCCCGGCCTGCGAACCTGCCCCGATCACGATCTTCGAGCCTAGCCGCGAGCGTTCGGCGCGGTAGCTCAAACGCCATAGGCCCATCCCACTTCGGGCGCTCCCGTAGTTAGCTCAGTATCAGCCAAGACGGCCACGACCAGCCGTGCCGCCGAGACTTAGCGTACCAAAGTGAGACTCAAGTGATATTGCGCTCGCTGGTGGCCTCGCGCAGGGTGAAGCACGTCACGCCGAGTAACTCGGCTGTGTTGGTTTGAGGGGGGACGACCACCTTCAAACCCCGCTTCAAAACCAGATAGAAGCAGCGAGTACAGGAGAGATTGCCGTTATGGGCATGATGAAGCGAATGAAGGACATGCGGGACATGGCGAACGCCGCTCCCGGCATGATGGCGCAGGCGCAGCAGATGCAGGCGCAGGCGCAGGAGATGGCCGCCGCGTCGCAGGCCGCCGCCCAGGCGCGGATGTCAGCCATGCAGGCTCAGCAGGGTGGCGGCTTCGCCGCGCCTGGTGCTGCTCCGACTGGCCCGGACTTCGAGCCGATCGCCGGGGTCTCGCTTGAGCAGTTCGCCGCGATCAGCAAGGGCGTCGCCGCGTACAACTACGACGCCTCCAAGCTCGTCGAGGTCGCCGCGTCCAAGGGCGTCGACGCCGGTTCGTGGGAGTCCGCCCACGTCGGCTGGAACGACCGGATCAAGGCGAACCCGGCCGTTGCCCAGCGTTTCAACCTTCTCTACCGGGCGGCCTGAAATGGGAATGTTCAAGAACATGCGCGACCTCCAGAAGATGGGTCGCGAAATGGAGGCCAACCTGCCGCCGGCCGGCCAGCGCATGGCCAACGCGCAGGCCCGGATGGCCAACGCGCAGCAGATGATGGCCAACCAGACCGCGGCCGCTAACGCCGCTGCCGCAGCCGCACAGGGGCTGGCCGACGGCACGTCGATTCGCTGCACCGCGGTGATCAACTCGATGCAGCAGGTCGGGATGATCAACTTCGATCTGATGGTGGCATTTGACCTGACGGTCATGAGGGATGGTCTGCCGCCTATGCCGGGCACCACCCAGCAGACCGTCAGCCAGATGATGATCGGGCGGATTCAGCCGGGCATGACCGTGGACGCGGCCGTGGACCCGAACAACCCCGCTGGTGTCTGGCTCGACCTGAACACCGTCAGGTGACCACGCGGCGCCAGGCCGGCGCCGTGATGATCTTGGTCGGAACGGCAGCCTTCACCGCCTGCCTGTGGTCGGTGGCCACAGGCATGCGAGATGTGATGCGAGTTGATGGCGGGTTCTGTGCCAGCGGCGGGCCGTATGTCGTCGCCCACCAGTGTTCGGGCGGCGACATCCGGCTGCTGATGGTCGGCATCTTCGGCGGGCTCCTGTCGGCCGCCCTGTACGCGGGAGGCAGTTCGGCGCTCGGACGGACGGCTTCTTCGGCCGGGCTGATCGCCTGGTCCGCGATGTTCGGGGTGCTCGGCTGGAACTTCATCAATCAGTATCTGCATCCGGTCGCCGGTCAGAGCGGCTCGATCGGCTTCCTGATCCCCGGCATCTTGTTCGAGGTGATGGCGGTCGGCGGCCTGATCCCGCTGATCGGGGGAATCAAGGACGACCTGCGGCGCGGCAATCGGCCCGACGACTCGTTCGCCCGGGTAAGCGGACCGCCGATCGTTCGCGCGGTAGTCCCGTCCGGGTTCGTATCTACACAGCAGCTCGCTTACGACAACTGGTCGCCGGGGGCGATGAACGGCTCGCTCGCCGATGCCGTCCCGCAGCCCAAGCTGACCTTGCCGCTGGCGAACCTCGGCATCTGGCTAGCCACTAGCGCCGTTGGCGCTGTGATCGGCCTGGTGCTGAGCTCATCGCTGATCAACGTACTGAAGTAGCTCGGCCGGCAGATCGGCCAGCGCGGCGCGAAGCTCCTCGCCGAGCGCCTTGGCCTGAGGGTCGAGCCTGGTGCTCGCCGCCACCCCGCGGCCGAGCAGGCCGACGATCACGAAGTTGATCGCGAACAGGTTCGGCAGGCAGTACCGCTCGACACGCAGGCCAGCAACACCAGGGACCAGCTCCGCGAGCCGGTCCGCCGTCAGATACCGCTCTAGCCACGCGTACTCCGCCGGGGTACGGACCCAGACTCCCAGGTTGGCGTTACCGCCCTTGTCGCCAGAACGCGCTCCCGCGATGGTGCCAAGCGGCATCCGGACACTGGCCTGGGCTGAATCGGACGGCGTGGTCGGCGCAGTACTGGCCGCCCGCGCCGTAGGGGGAGTTGCCGCCTGCCGCTCGGGCCCGGCGGCAACGGACTGGCCCGGCTCGCTTCGGGCCGGGCCAGTCCATGCCAGCTCGCCGTCGATCACCACCGCCGTGGTCACCAGGTCGGCCGGGATCAGGGCAGGCCAGTACACGCCGTAGGCCGACGCGTCGCCGGGCGGAGACAGCGCGTAGAACCCCGGATAACTGGCCAGCCCGGTCTCGATGACCGCCGCCGAGAACGCCCGGCCCACCTTGGCCTTGTCCTGGTCGAGCACGCTGATCCGCAGCAGCGCCGGATCCGAGCCGACCAGATCCACGTCGACCGCGTCGAAGCTTTCCTTGCCGCCGGGCACCCGGGCCCAGATCGTCTGCTCGGCGAGCTCAGCCTTGGCGGCGATGTCCAGCCCCTCAAGCACCAGCGCCATCGAGTTCCGGTACCCGCCCGCGTAATTCAGCCCGACCTTCAGGTCGGCCGGCGGCGGCTCCCCGCGGACCCCGCTGACCCGAACCCGGTCTCGTCCCACCTGCTCAAGCGCGATCGTGTCGAACCGGGCGATCACGTCCGGATTGGCGTACGCCTGCGATCCGATCTCGTACAGCAGTTGCGCGGTGACCGTACCGACGCTGACCAGCCCGCCCGTGCCCGGATGCTTAGTAATAACGCAGGATCCGTCGGCGGCCAGCTCGGCGAGGGGGAAGCCGGCGTGCGCTAGATCATTAACTTCTTTCAGGAAGAAAGCATAGTTACCCCCGGTCGCCTGGCACCCGCACTCAAGCACGTGGCCGGTCACCACGGCCCCGGCCAGCGCGTCAAGATCATCGCCGTCCCAGCCGAACCGCCACATTCCCGGCCCGACGACCAAAGCCGCGTCGGTGACCCGCCCGGTGACCACGATGTCGGCCCCGGCCCGCAGCGCGCGGGCAATCGGCAGCCCGCCGAGGTAAGCATGCGCGGTCAATGGGGTGACGCCAGCGGTGGCGAGCGTCTCGCCGGTGTCGAGGTTGGCCAGCTGATGCCCGGCGCCGAGCAGGCCAGGCAACCGCGGGAGCAGATCGTCGCCGGTGACGTAGGCGATAACCGGACTCAATCCGGCCCGGCTCGCCAGCTCTTCGACAGCGGCGGCACAGCCGGCCGGATCGAGTCCTCCGGCGTTGCTGACGATCTTGATGCCGCGTTCGAGGCAGGCCGGCAGTACCTGCTCAAGCTGGGTCAGGAACGTCCTGGCGTACCCGGGCCGCCCGCTTAGCATCGCTTTGCCGAGCAGTAGCATGGTGAGCTCGGCCAGCCAGTCGCCGGTCAGCACATCGATCGGC